>JAKCDN010000118.1 GCA_021841795.1 Acidobacteriota bacterium
GGCCTCGATGCGCCGTCCATTTTCGGTGCGGATCTCCTCCTTGATCAGGTTCACGCCGGTTTCCATGGCCTCGGCGAGAGTCCGGCCCAGCACGGTTGCGCCGGAGAAGATATCGCGCGCCTGACTGCCCAGAATGCCGTCGCGGCCGATGCCCAGGAACCGCCGCGCGGCTTCAGAGACCAGCACCGCGCGCTTGTCCTCGGTGAAGAGCAGAATTCCGTCTTCGAGGCTGCCGAGGATCTGGTCCAGGTTCTCGCGCAAGGCGGAGTACACCTCCTCCACATTGCGCATGCGCTGGCCGATCCGTTCGATTTTGGTGGAAACCAGCGCCGCTACATCTTGTTTAGCCTCGGTCTTGTTATCGGTTGCGGTTTGCTCGATTCCGTTCAGGCGATCCAGTTGCCGGCTGATCTCGGTGAGCGGCCGCAGCGCCAGATTGCTCAACAGAACCGCGGCAATCAGGGCCACGATCAGGGCCAGGGCCGTCAATCGGAGCGCGCTCAGGAGCAGGGGCTGATATACGGCGCGCAGCAGCGAGGTGTGCACGCCCACCTGCACGATGGCGAAGAGCTTGCCATTGTTCTCGATCGGCGCTAGAACATCGAAGGTCTCAGGTTCTCCGAAGGCCTGTGCCATCATCGAGAACGGTCCCTCATTGAGCAACTTCCCGTAGTTGGGGCGCGTGGGAGATGGCTTACCCTCGTTGTCGGGGTTGGTGCTGAGCAGGGTCACGCCCTGGCTGTCGACAATATTGACGTCGTAGACGGTCGCCGAGTAGCGGTTCACCGCGGAGAGCGCCGACTGCAGCGCCATGTCGTTGCGCACGGTCTCGGCAACCATCTCCCGCAGCTCGCCCGGATTGTTGGGATCGACAGTACGGCCTCGCAGGCCATTCTCGAGCGCATTCTGCAGCGCAAACCGCACCTGCCGGGCAATCATCAGGTTGGTGTCGTAGGTCTGCTGCACCGCAGCCTTCACGAGCTGGTGCACGTAGAGCAGAGAAACGAGGCCCGCAATGAGAAACACCAGCGCGGAGATCGCAAGCACGAGTTTGGTTTTCAGGCGCATGGATCACCGATCGTGAACTCAATCTCGCACTGAACTGATCTGCGCTTCGCGTCCATATTCCTTGAGCTTGTTGTGCAGTGTTTTCAAGCTTACGCCCAGAATCTCCGCCGCGCGGGTTTTGTTTTGTCCCGTGGCTTCGAGGGTGCGCAGGATCAGCAGCCGTTCGGCCTCATCGATGGTTGCGCCTACGCGAACCGTCACCACATTGCCGTCGAGGACGGGTGTGCCTTTGCCGAGGTCGGAGCCAAAGCCCGGCGACAGGTGTCCGGCGTCGAGCGGAGCGCCGTCCGGGCAAAGCACCACCGCGCGCTCGATGGTGTTGCGCAACTCGCGCGCGTTGCCGGGCCAGTTGTATGCCATCAGCCGGTCCAGCATCGACGCGGAGACTCCTGACACCTTGCGCCCATGTTTCTGGTTCATCTCGCGGGTCATTGCTTCAGCCATGGCCGGCAGATCTTCAATGTGCTCGCGCAGCGGAGGCATGTGGATATTGAAGACATTGAGCCGGTAGTAGAGGTCGGCGCGCAAATACCCCTGCGCCACGGCGCTGCCCGGCTCGCGGTTGGTTGCTGCAAGCACGCGTACGTTGACGTCCTGTTCCGTGCGCGCGCCCAGCCTGCGCAGTTTGCGCTCTTCCAGCACGCGCAGCAGCTTGGCCTGCGTCCCGGCCGGCATCTCGCCAATCTCGTCGAGCAGCAGGGTTCCTTCCGAGGCCAGCTCGAAGCACCCGGCCCGGCGTTCGAGGGCGCCGGTAAATGCGCCTTTTTCATGGCCGAAGATCTCGCTTTCGATCAGCGTCTCGGGAATAGCCGCGCAGTTGACGGCGACAAACGGCCGCGGCTTGCGCGGGCTGAGGTCGTGCAGGGTGCGCGCCACCAGTTCCTTGCCCGTGCCGCTCTCGCCGGTGATTAGCACCGGCACATTCGAGGGCGCGATCTGTTCGATCAGCGCGAAGATCTCGCGCATCTTTGTGGAGCCGCCCACCAGCGCGCCCAGCACGCCCGACTCACGCAGGCGCCGCCGCGCCACCTCCAGCTCAATCGCGGTTTCGCGCTGCCGGGTGGCGTTGGCCAGGATGGTTTTCAGCCGGGTGGCGTCCACAGGCTTCTGCAGGAAGTCATAAGCGCCCAGTTTCATGGCTTCCACGGCGAGTTGGATTGAACCCATGGCTGTGAGCACCACGACCGCGATGTTTGTGCTGATGCCGGCGCCGCCTTCGGCCAGGCGGGTGAGCAGCCCCATGCCATCAAGCCGCGGCATCTTCAGGTCGGTGACGATAATGGCCGGGTTCCAGGCGGGCGTCTTTTCCCAAGCCTCCAGACCGTCGCGCGCGGTCTCGGTGCGGTAGCCCCAGCCGGAGACCAGTTCCGCCAGCCCGGCCAGCGCATTGGGCTCGTCTTCGGCGATTAAAACTTTGACTTCGCTGGGCATCGTGTCGCTCTCTCAATAGCTTACGCTCTTGCACGTCGATGAGGCCCCGGGAGGTGGGCTGCGCGTTTGCCTGCGCGAAACGCAGTCCGGCCCTCAGCCTTTAAACTGGACTCGATGCTGTCCTACGAGATTTCCGCTGCCGAAGCAGCCCAGTTGATGCGTGAAAAGGGTGTGAGGCTGGTTGATGTACGCGAGCCCTGGGAGTTTGCCGCCGCGCACATTGAGGGGAGCCTGCACCTGCCCATGGGCGAGGTGGCGACCCGGGCACACAAAGAGCTTGACATGGACGAACGCCTGATTGTTCTCTGCCACGCCGGTGTGCGCTCGATGAACGTGACCGCATGGCTGCGCCGCCAGGGCTTTGAGAAGGCGCAGTCGCTACGTGGCGGCATCGATGCCTGGTCGGTGGAGATCGATCCCAGGGTGCCGCGCTACTGACGCACTCAGCGCCGGCGCAGGCCATTGCCGGAGCGCAAAAAACCGTGCCGCCTTCCAGCAAGGCGGCACGGTTTTTTGCGGCTTGAAGAATACATGGAGAAGGCGAGCGGGCTACATCCTGCTTACGCCTGCTCCGATGAGTCTCCGCCGGGCCAGCACGGCCAGGCCAAGGATGCCGCTGAGAAGCAGAAGCAACGAAGAAGGCTCGGGCGTGGGCGTGAACTCGGTCAGTTGGATCGCGTCGCCACTTCCCCCGTTTGCTCCCAGGGTAAAATTAATAACCCCTGTGGGGGCGGCGGGATCGGCGCCGTTTGAAAAGAGATTGAAGTCGCCGCTGGTTCCAACGGTGGTTCCCCACGGGGAAGCGCTGGTGGCCTGGCCGATCAGCGGCGCGTTGAAGTTCAGCGTTCCGCCGTTGGTGTTCCAATACATGTTGTTAGCGCCAGTGAAGTCGGCCAGAGTGAAGGTGCCGTTTCCGGAGCTTGCTCCTGTGATCGTGATCGAGAGGCTCTGAAAGATGCTGGCAGGATCGAACTGCATGGCCGCGGTGGTGAAATCGGGCAGAACCGTGGTATCGATTACCGCAATTCCGGTGGCACTCGCGGTGTTGCCGTTCGGGACGCCGGACCATGCAAGGTCAAAGGTCTGGTAGGTATCTGCTGACGCGGCTCTGCAACCGAAGCCAAGAGCCGCAACTGTGACAAGCGCGAGTGATAGAATGCGAAATCTGGTCATGGGTTCCTCCACCCGCCTCCCAGGGAGGCAAGGACTGCCTTGTTCGTCGCAAACCAGCATCCCGGCCCCGTCGTGCATGAGGCACATGTGCCTATTCACGGCTGGCCAAAAGCAATTAAGACTGCCGGCTCCACTCGTTTCCAACATGGTCCCAGGGACAGGGAACAGGCTTTACGCGTGCGGATTCACCTCTAGTTGCGGTTCTGAAATGGGGAAAGTAGAACATGCGAATTCTATATTGAGTGCTGCCATGAATGCAATGATTTTTTTGCACTTACGGCTTCGAGCACCCGAAACCGCTGTCCGGCGCAGGGGGATCGCATGATGGTGAATTGCGATCGCGCAGAGGGATTGTCGCGCCCCTGCGGGAGGAAGGCCGAAGGCGAGCAAAGAATCATGCCAGGCGGGCCTGGCCGGTCGAGATGGATCCCAGGGTGCGCTACTGCGATCGCCGACAGCGCCGCTTCCCGCCTGCCCGGTCTATACTCTCTTCTGTCTGATTCTTAAAGGGAGCACGCCTATGTCTTCTTCTGCGATTGAATTTGCCCGCCAGAACCACCCTCGTTTTCTCGATGAATTGAAGGCCCTGCTGCGCATTCCATCCATCTCCACCTTGCCCGAGAACAAAGACGATTGCCGCCTGGCCGCCGCAACCCTGCTGGCGGATCTGCAGCGCATTGGAATGGAGAATGGCCGTCTGATTGAAGGCCCGGGGCATCCGCTGGTCTATGCCGACTGGCTGCATGCGGACGGAAAGCCCACGGTGCTCATCTACGGTCATTACGACGTCCAGCCGCCCGATCCGCTCGACGAGTGGCTCTCGCCGCCCTTCGAGCCTACGGTGCGCAACGGCAACATTTATGCTCGCGGCGCGGTTGACGACAAGGGGCAGGTGGTTGCCCAGGTGAAGGCGCTCGAATCTCTGATGGCTGCCGGCGGCAAGCTGCCCATCAACGTGCGGGTTCTCTTCGAAGGTGAAGAAGAAGTGGGCGGCGAGGCCATCGCCGAGTACGTTGCTTCGCGCCCTGCCAACCTGAAGGCCGATTTCGCGCTGGTCTCCGACACCGAGCTGTTTGCGCCGGGCCTGCCCACGTTGTGTGTCGGCCTGCGCGGCATGATCTACACCGAGCTGGAAGTGCGCGGCGCCAAGACGGACCTGCACTCCGGCATGTACGGCGGCGCGGCGCCGAATCCCTTTGTCTCGCTTTGCCAGATCATCGCCAGGCTGAAGGACGAGAACGGCCGTATCCTCATCCCGGGCTTCTATGACGGCATGATTCCGCCCAGTTCCGAGGAACTGGATGCATGGCGCAGCCTGCCTTTCGACGAAGAGGAGTATCGCAAGGCTGAAGTCGGCTCACGGCAGCTAGTCGGCGAGGCGGGTTATAGCGTGCTCGAGCGCACCTGGGCGCGGCCCACCCTCGACGTGCACGGCATGCCCGGCGGATTTACGGGAGCGGGCGCAAAAACCGTCATTCCTGCCAAGGCCACGGCCAAGGTTTCCATGCGCCTGGTGCCCGGTTTGGTTCCTGCCCGGGCTTTCGAACTCTATAAGGGCTATGTTGAGCAAGTCGCTCCGGCCGGTGTCGAGGTTGAGGTGCGTCTGATCAGCTCCGGCGATGCCTGCCTGGTTCCAGTTGACAATCCATACATCCGGGCCGCCACCCGCGCCCTGCATGAGGTGTGGGGAAAGGACACCGTCTTTATCCGTTCCGGAGGATCGATTCCCATCGTGGGCGATCTCGATCGGCATCTTGGCCTGCCCAGCGTAATGATGGGCTTCGGCCTGCCGGACGATAATCTCCACGCGCCCAACGAGAAGTTCAATCTGAAGAACTTTGAGCTGGGCATCGAGTCGCTGATCCGCTTTCTGGAGGAGGTCGGCAGTTGAATTCTGCCGGCCAGCCGCAGGCGCCCAGGGCCTCACCATATTCTGCGGCGGGCGGCGTATCCCGATGCGACGCAAGCGGCGGCAGGGCAGAAGATCGCCTGGCAGAGCCCGACGCCCAGGGTTGCGTTCTGGCCGGTGGCCAGTCCAGCCGCATGGGCCGCGATAAGGCCTTCGTTGAGTTTTTAGGCCGGCCGCTGATTGCGCACGCCCTTGGCATTCTTCAGCAGGCCGGTCTTCAGGCCGCGATTGCCGGGGCAACGCCTTCGGCATGCTCGGCGTTTGCCGCCTTTGCTCCGGTCATTCCGGACGCTCTACCGGGCCTTGGGCCCCTATCAGGCATCTGCGCCGCACTGGACGCCGCCACCGTGCGCCACACGGTTTTTTCCCCCGTCGATTTACCGCTTCTTCCACCGTCGCTGCTGGTCGTGCTACTGCGCCATGCGCAAATCACTGGCAGCGCAGTGGTCGCGCCTACGCTTTCAGGATTCACGCAGACCTTTCCGGCGGTGATCGACCGGGCTGCGCTGCCGGTGCTGCAGCGCGAGCTGGACAGGCGACGTTGCGGCTGTTATTCCGCCTTTCGAACGGCAGCGCACGAGCTGGGGCAAACGATCCATAACGTAGCGGTGGAATCACTTGTTCAGGCCGGTCAGATATGCCATCCGCTGAGCTTGCCGCCGCTGCACTGGTTCCTCAACCTGAATACGCCGGCCGATCTGGCGCGCGCGGAGGCGATCCAGAGCCGGCGCTGAGACGGCGCGGCCGGGGGAAAGCGATCGCCGCATCGCGTAAGCTGTTCTTGGACACCATGGCGGATGCTCCTCTCCAACCCGAGCCGATCGAGCCGCTGGAAGCGGAGCTTGATGTTCTGGCCGGCGCCGATGAAAAGGAACAGGCTCGCGCAGAGCGCAGCTCCGAGACTGCGCTGCCGGCCATTCAGTTTCGTAATGTCTCCATCTCCTTCGATGGCCGTGCGGTGCTCGAAGACGTAAGCTTCTCCGTGAATCGCGGGCAAACGCTATGCATTCTTGGCCGCAGTGGCGTGGGGAAATCGGTGTCGTTGCGGATGATCATGGGCTTTCTCCAGCCGGATTCCGGCTCGATTTGCGTGGAAGGGCAGGAGGTGACAAGCCTCGGCGAAGAGGGCATGCGCGCTATCCGCAAGCGCGTGACCATGGTCTTTCAGAATGGCGCCCTGTTTGACTCGCTCAGCGTTCGCGAGAACGTGGCCTTTCCGCTGCGAGAGCGCGGCGGGCTGGACGATGACCAGGTCAACCAGCTTGTGGACCGGCTCATCAGCCTGGTAGGCGCGGAAGATGTGATGGAAGCGCTGCCGGCCAGCCTGTCCACCGGCCGCAAGCGGGCCGTGGCAATGGCCCGGGCGCTAGCCGCGCAGCCTGAGGTGGTGTTATACGACGAGCCCACCACGATGGTGGACCCCATTATTGCCCGCCGGCTGGGGCATCTGATCCAGCGCCTCAAGCACCAGCTGGGCTTTACCAGCATCGTGGTTACCCACGACACGCGTTTCGCCCGCCAACTGGCGGATACGGTTCTTTTTCTCCACAAGGGAAGGGCATTGTTCTTCGGCTCGCTCCAGGATTTTCTTGGCTCGGACGATCCTGAGATTCAGCAGTTTTTATCGCTTGATGCCTACCTACTGCCAACGGAATAAAGACTTTATTGTCTTTCTCAAGGCGGTGGAGTAAGATAGGCCAGATGTTTAGAACCAAGAGAGCGTGACCATTCCGTAACTTGCCCCCAGCTCTCTGTCGTAATGCGTAGTTGCTGCTATTTTCTTGCCGCCCATCATTTTATTGGGCGAAGCTAATTAAAACTGCACCCCCTGGCACTGGGTCGGAACCACAGGGCAATAAGGCAAGGCTTTCTAGCGCGGCTGATATCTGGGATTTACGCGTGATCAGGATCGTTTCGAACAGTGCAGGCTGCCTGACAAGAGATGAGTGGCCGCGCCAGTTGATTGTCTTGATGAGTCTTCTTCGTCGGATTGAGCTTTGTCGAGGCCGGATAGGCCGCCGTCAAAGCGCTTCTGAAAGTCTGAGGTCCAAAGCTAACTATGGCGAGTTCGGAATTTTGGCAAAGGCTTTCATCTTCCCTGGCTTTGTCAGCCGAAACTGAAACGGTAGCGCTAGGCGGTCCCGAGCGAAGCTCGCATGGCACGGCCCGGCTCTGGATGTTTCTGGACGCCGCTACCATCCTGCTCGCCGCGGCCGTGGCAACGATTGCAGGGTTTCATACCAGCATCCTGAACGGCGCCAGAGGTATCTGGCAGGGAACGCTGTTCTTTGGCCGCTCGGTTTGGATTCTGGCGGCGCTGCTGTGCGGCTTCAGCTTCACGCTTATCGCCATCAGCCGCCGCATGCATCTGTACACTCCGGCACGCCTTACCAACTACCTGCACGAGCAGCGGCTCAGCGCGCAGGCCTGCCTGACTTCGGGACTGCTGCTTACCGGCGCGCTCTACATGGTGCGCGGTGTCTTTATCCCGCGCAGCATTGTGCTCGGAACGGTGGTATTGGTGACGGTCGGGCTGGGTCTGCGGCGGCTGGTTTACCGGATACTTCTCTATCGGCGATTCGAACGCGGAGTGGACACGCGGAACGTGCTGATTGTGGGCACCGGTCCTGAGGCCCAGGCTCTGCGCCACCATATCGACAGCATCAAGCACCTGGGCTACACCTTCAAAGGCTTTATTGAACTGCCTGGATCGGTTTGCCGCACTGCCCTGATGCCCGGCGATGTCGTGGGCAACCTCGACTCGCTGTTCCAGAATGCGCGCAAGCAGTTTATCGACGAGATCTTCTTTACCACGTCGTGCGAGCGCAGGATCGTTCAAGACGTTCTGGAACAGGCGCGCGCGCATGGCGTTGACCTGCGCGTGGTTCCCGACATGTACGACGGTGTGGCGTGGGACAGCCCGATCGAATATATAGGGCAGTTTCCCACGATTCCGCTGCATCGCGGCGAAGTCCCCGAACTGGGGCTGCTTTTTAAGCGAGTCTTCGATGCGGTGTTCTCCGCGCTTGTGCTGGCCGTGCT
>JAKCDN010000119.1 GCA_021841795.1 Acidobacteriota bacterium
GTGGCCGTTTCCCGATGATGCCCAGTCGGAAGCTTCAGCGGTTCGTCGGCTCTACTGCAACGGCAGATTTGAAACAGAGGATGAACGGGCTTGTTTATTGCCTACTGCCTGGGAGCTGTTTCCGGAACAGCCGAGCTCTGAATTTCCCCTGATCCTCAATACCGGACGCACCGTGGAGCATTGGCATACGCGCACCAAAACCGGGGCCATCTCGATTCTGCAGCGCATGTCGCCGCGCGCATGGCTTGAGATGAATCCGCGAGATGCCGGCCAACTCAATCTCCACGCTCATGATCGCGTTGATGTCATCTCGGCTCGCGGCCGCGTGAGCAAAGTTGAGCTGCGCATCACAGAGATTGTTGCCCCCGGCCAGGTATTCCTGCCATTTCACTTTGCCGAGACCAATGCCAATCAGATTACGCAGAGCGCATTTGATCCTCTCTCACGCGAGCCTAACTTCAAACAATGCGCCGTTCGTGTTGAACGCTCTCCAAGCAGCCCGTCATAGGCATTCTCCGCAGCCGGTTACCGCATCCCTTCAAGAGAAGAACAAGGAGCGCCTTGAGCCAACCAGCAAATGCAACCAGCCGCTACGGACGCATCGGCAGCGGTCTCGCAGTGGCCGCTGCTATCGGCCGGTTCTCTAAGCGCGTCTTTACCCATCCTACGTTGCTTGGCAGCTCCAGCGCGGAGCTCACGAATCTTTATGGGGAACACATGTACGTTGTGATATTCATTGCATGAATACCTCAGTTCGGCACCCTGCTGTGCCCAAAATTGATCGAGCGATCTTCCCCGCTCTCCGCTGAGCAAGCCGGACAATTGATAACTCATCCCACGCGCCGCATCGGTGCGCGAAGTTTGTCTTTCTTCACATCCGCATGGAATGGAAGGAGTTCCTCATGGACTACGTAAAGCCCACCGAGGTCGCGGAGACTTTTCTCGTCGCGGGCGCGACTAAGGCAATGCTTGGAGTTTCTGACCTGATCGTACGCGGCATGCTCTCCGGCGCGCTGCTTGGCATCGCCACGACCGTTGCCTTCAGCGCCAACGCGCAGGGCCTGCCGCCGGTGGTCGGCGCCGTGCTCTTCCCCGCTGGGTTCGCAATGATCGTCACCCTGGGCCTGGAGCTTGTTACCGGCAACTTCGCGCTCCTGCCTTCGGCCTGGGTTGCGGGCAAAACGGAATTGAGCGGGGTCGTCCGCAACCTGCTCTGGGTCTTCCTGGGCAATCTGATCGGGAGTTGCTTGTATGCCGGACTCTTCTCCGCGGTCATGACGCAGTTTCATCGTGCGCCTGCAACCGGCGCCGCCGCGCTGATTGTCGCCGCGGCTCAGGCAAAGACGCTGGCGTATCAAAAGCTTGGCGCCACTGGCATTTGGCTCGTCATTACCAAAGCCATGCTCTGCAACTGGATGGTTTGTCTCGGGGTGGTCATGGGCATGACGTCGCGATCAACGCTCGGCAAGATCGTCGCCTGCTGGCTCCCCATCTTTGTCTTTTTCGCATTAGGCTACGAACACTCCGTTGTCAACATGTTCGTGATTCCCGCCGGCATCTGGATGGGCGCCCCAATTTCGCTGAGCGATTGGTGGCTGTGGAATCAGATTCCCGTCACACTTGGTAACCTGCTCGGTGGATTTCTCTTCGTTGGCCTTCCCATGCTGACAATGCGCGCCAAAACTCAACCCCAGCACTTTCCCGAAGCCCAGATCGTGTCATTTCACGATGCGAAGTCTGAGACTGCTGAGGCCTGATCTCAACTGCTGCCCGGTCCTTCAACATGCACGAGAGTGCAATCGCACACCATAGACGTCACTCCAAGGAGAGCCTGTGCCCATAAAACCTTACTTCAGAGGTGTCCGCTTTTTTCTTCTTCTCGCCTTCGGGGCTCTCGCTCCGTTGTACGCGCAATCCGCGCGCAATCCTGTGCTCAGCTTCTCGGTTTACGACCGTACCCGCGTCGATTCGTGGCAGTGGTTCGCCGCCCCGCCCTACAGCAACAGCTACGGCTATGTTGAGTCGCTGCTGCGGGCCGGCATTGCCCAACGGGTGCGCCGCTGGGACTGGCAGCTCGAGCTCGCGCAGCCCTCTGTGCTCGCTCTGCCCAGTAACGCGATCTCTCCGGCTGCCGCCCAGGGCCAGTTGGGGCTTGGCGGAAGCTACTACGCCGCGAACAACAACGCCGATGCGGCGGCTGCCTTTCTCAAACAGGGCTTCGTACGCTTCGATAACGGAAAGGCAAGTCTGCGCTTGGGCCGCTTCGAATTTTTTGACGGACAGGAGACGAAGCCCACGAACTCCGCCATCGCCTGGCTCCAGACAAATCGCATCGCGCAGCGCCTCATCGGCAACTTCGGCTTTTCCAACGCGCAGCGCAGCTTCGATGGGCTCGATGCTTATTACCAGAAAGGCGCGTGGAATCTCACGGCAATGGCTGCGCGAGCTGATCAGGGCGTCTTCAATATGAACGGCAATCCCGAGCTGAATGTCGACCTGCAATATCTGGCGCTGACCCGTTCCGATGCCGGGCGCCATCTCCTGTGGCGCGCTTTTGGCCTCGGCTATCACGATGGCCGCACCGGTGTCACCAAGACCGATAATCGCGCCTTGGCCGCGCGTGTCGCCGACCACCAGAACATTCGCATCGGAACGTACGGTGGCGACCTGTTGGCCAGCTTTCCCGCCGGCGCCGGCGCGTTCGACCTGCTCTTTTGGGGAGCGGGCCAGAACGGAAGCTGGGGAACGCAGAGCCATAAGGCAGGCGCCGCGGCCGCGGAAGGCGGATACCAATTCAACAAACTGGCGACAGCGCCTTGGCTCCGTGGCGGATGGTTCCGCTCCACCGGCGACGATAATGCGGCCGACGGCACCCACAATACATTCTTTCAAGTGCTGCCTACGCCGCGTATTTATGCGAGACTCCCGTTTTATAACCTGATGAACAGCACCGATGACTTCGTGGAGCTGATCGATCAGCCAGTCAAGAGAGTTGCCGTCCGCTCGGACCTTCACTGGCTCCAACTCACCTCGGCAAACGACCTCTGGTACCTGGGCGGCGGCGCCTTCGACAACAAGGTCTTCGGGTACGTTGGCCGTCCGGCGAGCAAATCCCACTCGCTTGCTTCTGTCTTCGACATCAGCGCGGACTGGCGGACAACAGCGAATGTCGACCTGAATTTCTACTACTCATACGCGCAGGGCAAAACCGTTGTCGCCTCCATTTACCCGGCTGCGCGCAACATGCAGTACGGATATGTGGAGTTCGTCTATCACTGGAGCTTCGCGCGCAAGCGCGCAGACTGATGCCGGACCGATTCGCTCCCGTCGCTTCAATCTTCCCCGCCTCGCGCGATCAAGGAGAATCATGGCAACTCATAAGGTAGAGCAGCTCATTATCGCCACCGTCGCCTTTTTCTGGTGTTTCCTCATGTGGTTTTCGACCGCGGCTTTCAGCCCCAGCATCGCGGCCGCGTACCACCTGAACATCAAGGCGCTTGGCCTTCTCGCCAGCTCGGCAATCTGGATGGCGCCCTTGGGCAGAATAGTTGCCGGTTGGGCCTCCGATCGATTTGGAGCGCCGCGCACCTTCGCCTGCATCCTCACAGCATGCGGCCTCGCCTCCATCGCCTCGGCGTTTACCACTGATTACACCCTGCTTTTCATCGAGCGCATTCTCGTCGCTGTTGCCGGCGTCTCGTTCGTCGTCGGCATTCAGCATGTGGCGCAGTGGTTCAACGCGGAGGAAATCGGAACCGCGGAGGGCCTGTATGCGGGCACAGGCAATGTCGGAGCGGGGGCCGGTGCGCTGCTGCTGCCAAGGCTCTTCGGCATCAATTATCATGCCGCGTTTCTCGTCCTGGGCGTGATCGCCCTCTTCATTGCAGCCTGGTATCTGTGGCGCGGAAAAGCTGCCCGGTCCGTGCAACAAAAACTTCTGACGCGCAAGAAGAGCGACCTGCGCGGCACCCTCTTTGTCTGGAGCCGCTACGTCGCCATTGCGCTCATGCTCGCTTACGCAATGTCATTCGGGTTAGAGGTTGCTTTGAACGCTTGGCTGCCCGGATATTTCACGCGCGGCTTTCATGGCGCAATCCTCGCTCTCGGCTTCAACGGCGTGGCGGGATTGCAGATCGCTGCCGGCACTTTTGCCGCTGTCGCATCGTTCACAGCTTCTCTGTTCCGTCCCTTCTCGGGATTCATGTCCGATCTGTTCCAGCGCAAGCGTTGGACTCCGCTTCCCTTCGTCGCCAAAACCCTCCCCTTTGCACCCCGCCTGCATTGGCTCGGCGCCTCATTGATCCTGATTGTCCTGGCAATGGCCGGCCTCACCGCAAGCGGCCTCTCCGGTTCCCTGCATCTATCGGTCGCGGTGCTCGTCGCGCTGGGCATCTTCATCTCCTTCGGAACCGGCGGCACCTTCGCTCTCGTTCCGCTGCTCTTTCCCGATCGGCCCGGCAGCGCGGCCGGGTTTATCGGCGGTCTCTCGACGGCTGCCGCCATCGTCTACCCGCTCATCTTCTCTGGCTGCTCAAACCTGTACATCGGATACTCCTACGTTGCGTTGTATATGTTTCTGCCCATCGTCCTCTTCTATTTCTGGGCTACGCGCTACGAACGTCACCCGCAGGAGCACGGGATTCTGTCCAATCCTCTTGTCGGCGAAGAAGCCTAGCGACAAAAATCTCTACCTGATTCCAACTTGCGATTTGGAGCTCACATGCAACCGAAGTCGAATCTCGAAGGTGCCCCGCATGAGCCCTGGTACAAATACGGGGTTCTGTTTCTGTTCTTTGAGATGGCGCTGGCCATCGCCGTCTGCGGCTACTCGCTCTATCTCACCTTTCACGGGCTTGGCGGATTTCCCGGCAAACACTGACACACACATCCTCCGCCGTCACGAACGCGCAGCACATCACGATACCGGACTGCGCGTTCGCGCCTCCTGACCACCCCGGGCAGCGCTGCCGGCGCAGCGAGGCCCGGCGCAGGCTCATCGCACCCAGGCTGGTCGTGATCTTCCAGTCTCCACCGGGCATGGCTTCATGGATGCGCTGGCCCGAGAGCGCACGCGCGTAGAGCCGCGTCATCGAAGTTGTAACCGCACCTTTTCCAGAAAGACCAGCGCTCCGGTGCAATCGTCCGGATCTTGGTCGCGCGCTCTTCGCGGCGCTTGGGGTTGGCTTCCGTGGCGCGCTCTCGGGCGTGGAGCGAATTTTCAGCCGCGGTCCCGGCCTTCGCAGCAGGTGCCAGACCCGCCCCGGCTGAGCACGGCCGAGGCCTCGCGCTTCAGCTTCGCAGATAACTGCGTCAAGGTCAGGTTGCGCCCGGACTCCGGCGATTACCTGCTTCTCGGACTCCGTTTGGCAGGCTTTTGCGCCCAACGGAGTCGCAGGATCTGCGCTTGTTCGTCAGCGAATTGTGGATTCGCCACCGTTAGCGCGCCTCGATCTGGTTGACGCCAGGGTGAAGCGGCCAGCTCTTCCCTGAAAAAATATAGGTTCCCGTCAACTCTCCCGGCAGCGTAATTGTCGCGTCAAGCTCGGCGCCCTTGCGAACATATTCCACTTGAATATTGCCCTGCGGGTGCGGGAACGTTGCCTTCAGTGACGGCAGGTTGCCCAGGTGCGGCGCAATCCGCACCGACTTAAATCCCGGACTTGCCGGCTCAATTCCCGCCACCAGCGTCAGCAGATCGTAGATGGGGTGAGCGCTCCACGCATGCGAGTCGGAGCGTGTATTTCCGGGAACCTCGGGCCAGGTGCTGAAGTGCAGGGCCAGCAACTCCCGCCACGACGTCAGCGAGGCCAGATAGTCATCTGCCATCCCCGCATGATCGAGAGCCCGCGCAAGATAAAAACGGAAGTAATACGATGCGCTCAGCAAGCCCTCGGGAGTCGTTCCCGGTTCGATTGCCAGCATCTTCCGCAATACCGTCTTTTGCTGGTCCTGTGGAATCACGTCGTAAAGCACGCCCAGAATATTGGCCTGCTGGCTGAATCCTTTCTTATCCGGCGTATCGGCGATCATGCCTTGCTCAGGGCTCCAGCACTGTGCAAATAGACCGGACCGGACGCGCGCAGCCCGCGCCTTGTCGCCCGCGCCAACTGCCGCATCGCCGATTCCATCCTCCAGCGCGGCCGCATCCTCCAGTGCGCCCAGATATTGCAATGTCGTCACGCACGACTCGCCCCGCGCGTCATAAGTGGGAATCTCGCCCGAGGGCACCCAATCGATAAAACTCCACCACGGCAATCGCTTCAACAGCCCGTCCGGCTGCTCGTAGCCGGCGAACCAGTGCAGCACCGAGCGCACGCTCTCCATCGACGCGCGCGCCGGCTCCGCGTCCGGCCGGTACATCCACCAGTCGCGCACCATGCCAATGTAAAGCAGAGAAAACGTCGGAATGTTCTGCGCCAGCGAGCTGGGATAGCGGCTGCGCGTGATTCCGGCAGTGAAGCGCGAATCGTCGAATGCCTCCAGCGCCTGCCGCGCCAACCGGTCATCGTCGGCCACGCTGTACGAGATCAGCGCCTGGATGCGCGTATCGCCCACATACTGCAACTGCTCGTAGTACGGCGTATCCATGTAGGTCTCGTGGGCGTCCAGCCGCGCTGTCCGCCAGCTGATATTCCATATCTCCTTGAGTTGATCGTCGGGCGAGCTCAAGCCTGCCCGCTCTTCGAATGGATACGCCGTAAACGCCGCCGTCAGCCCATCCAGCGTAAGCGGCGCATCCTCCGTGGTAATCTCCAGATCCAGATATCGCCATGTGCGCCACCACAGCGGCTCGAACACGCGGTTCGCTCCCCCGTCGGGCAGGAATTCATCGCGCAGTCCGCGGGCCTGGCGGTCCCCCACTTCGTCTCGGTCTCCTTTGTGCATCGCTTCGTCAAAGAGCGCTTCGGAATAGGTCAACCAGATCGTCGCTCCTTTGCCTCCCGATACGGTCAGAATCGGATACCCCGTCGTTAGCGTCTTGCGATCGAGAAGCAAATGAACGTGGCTGTGCGCTGGCAGTGTCGCCGGACCTTCCGGGAATCGATGCCACGCCGGCTCCCCGTCGCCGGGCGCGTCGACTCTCACCACGCTTCCAGCCTGCGTGGGCGCGTACGTCATATGCGGCAGCAAATCAGGCACGAGCCCCCAGTTGTTATCGCCCGTCACCTCCGCCGAGTGAGCCCCGTTTACGCCCCCGTGAATGCTGTCGCGCATCGGCGTAGCCACCGCAACCCATGCCGGCCCGGTCGCATCCGCCGAGTTCCATTCCCAGTCATAGTGCGCGGCATCAATCTTTTCACCCGGACCGGCGGCCATATACGTGCGCAGACTCACTGAGCTGCGGTCCAGCGCGGTGTGGCCGGCTTCCATCTCAACCTGCCAGCCCTTCGGCGTGCTGATGCCGGCCGCGCCCTCCGCTTCGCTCTCCAGCAGAAATGCCGTGCGGTCGCTGATCTGCGCAATCGGCGCATAGATGCCCCAGTTCCACACCGTCGCTGTAATCAGGTTCTTCCCCGGCCGCAGATGCCGTGCCAGATCAAACCGTTCGTACCTCCAGTGGTTCAGATCCCCACGGGCCGGACCATTGCCAACCCGTTCGCCGTTGACAAACAGCACAAAGCGGTTGTCGGCGCTCACGCGGACAATATAAGTCGACGGAACCGAGGCCAGCTCCAGATCGCGCCGAAAATGCAAAACCAGCGGCTCCCGCAATGGCGCCGTCGGGTGCGTCACCCACGATGCGTGCCAGGTCCGAATCGCAGCATCGCTCTCCGCGCCCGCGGTGGATGGCGCCGCCGGCGCTGCAATCGGTAGAAATACGAGCGCATTCAACATCAGTATCGTCAGACTTCGCATCGTCGCAACCTCATTCAACATCGGCCTTCCGGCTCAGGTCATCCTGCGCAGACTCGCTTGCGGCGCCGCAGGCAAATCGCCGCGGCCCTTCCAGCAGCTCTGCAATCTTGAAACGCGAATGAACAGAAAAACCAAACTGGGGCACGGCCCTGCGCATTGAACACCGGATTCCCGTATGCAGCCGGCCGTCCTCCATGGTATCGCGACCGTCTCGCCGAAGGCGATTCGCGCCCGCCGGCTCCGCTCACTGGGCCCGCTGCGGCCCCGTTCGGTCTTGTTGAATCACTTCTCGAATCAGGGCTGCGCGCCGCGGCGGACGCTCCTCAATCGCTATCGTGGCCCGCAGCATCTCAAAGGCCTCGTCCAGCCGCGCCTCTTCTTCGCTGAAGAGCGTGTACAGCGGATCGCCCGCGCTCACCTTCGCGCCCAGTTTCACGTGCGACTCCAGACCTGCATGCGCGCTCACCGGATCGCCCGGATTCGCACGCCCCACGCCGAGTCGCTGCACCGCCCAGCCCGCCTGCTTGCAGTCGATGGCCGCAAAGTAGCCATCCCTCCCGGCACGCAGCACCCGCCGCGCGCTGGGCCGGTGGAACGCCGCCGGATCCTCGAAGCTGCCGGGATCGCCGCCCTGGGCGCGCACCATCTTCAACCACGCGTCGTACGCCGCGCCCGATGCCAGCAGCCCGTCCGCAGCCGCCGCGCCTGCCTGCGGCGTAGCCGCTTTGCCGGCCAGATACAGCATCCAGCCGGAAA
>JAKCDN010000120.1 GCA_021841795.1 Acidobacteriota bacterium
CGATCTGGGATCACGCGATCGAGAAAATAAGTAATCCGCTCCCAGAAAGCGTCGGCGTTCACCACGCCGGCCTTGGTCAGCTTGGTCGCGGGATGAGCGGCGGAGAGCTTCCACTGATGGCATAGCGCATCGCCGCGGCCCGCCACGCGGCCCGTGCGCAGCACACCCAAAATGCTCATGTTGTACTTGATTGACGGAATGCCGGCCTGCGCGCAGTTGCGGATAAGAATCTGCAACTGCTCGATATCGCGGTCACGCTCCGGACTTTCGGCCAGCATGATCGCCGGATGCTTCTCGCGGTCGATGTAACTCGATGCGAGAAATGGCGGCGCGATGCAATCCACACTGATGCCGTACTTCGCTGCCATGTCGGTCATGTGCCGCAGTTCGTCCACGGTAGCGTAAAGACGGTCGCCCGCGATCTCCGGGTAACCGCAGATGTTGCGCACGCCGTAGCGGGCCAGATACTTGAGGTGGGTGTCGTTTGTCGGTTCAGTCTGGTCGCCGAGTTTCATGCGCTCTTGGTCGCCGGCGGCGGCGCTTGCGCCCGCCGGTGCAGCCCCCGTTGAAGCCAGCAGACCGGCGGCTCCGCTTGAAACTAGAAACTCCCTGCGATTCATCGGCGGTTTCCTTTGGCGCGTCCTCAACGTTGTATGTGAACAGGGGTAGGTCTGTAAAGTGGAGTGGTGCAGGTCAGGACGCTCTGCATGGGTGGATGTCTCAACCCGCTGCAAGAGCATCTCAAGATAACGCCCATGAACCGAGTCATAGCCGACGTCACCGGCAAGTCGCCGCGCCTGGCCGCCATGCGGGTCATTCCCGTAGCAGGCCAGGACAGCATGCTGCTCAACCTCAGCGGCGCGCATGGCCCGTACTTCACGCGCAACCTGCTTCTGCTTACCGACGAGACCGGCAACACAGGCGCCGGAGAAGTTCCCGGAGGAGAAAAAATTCGCCGCCTGCTCGAAGAGACGGAGCCGCTTGTCGTCGGGCAGGAGATCGCCGGCTGCTATCCGATTCTCGATGCAGTCTGGGAGCGATTTGCCGATCGCGACGCGGCAGGGCGCGGACAGCAGACCTTCGATCAGCGCGTAACCATTCATGCGATGACCGCCATCGAATCGGCCGTGCTCGATCTGCTTGGCCAATTCCTGGGAGTGCCGGTCGCGATGCTGCTGGGCGAAGGCCGGCAGCGCACAAGCGTGCCCGTGCTCGGGTATCTCTTCTTTGTAGGTGACAGCGGCAAGACCAGCCTTGGCTACCGGCAGCCGGGCGCAAGGGCGAGCGGATGGTTCCGGCTGCGCGATGAAGAGGCGATGACGCCCAATGCCATCGTGAGGCTGGCCGAGGCTGCGCAGGCGCAGTATGGTTTTAACGATTTCAAGCTCAAGGGCGGAGTGCTGGCAGGCCCGCAAGAGATCGCGGCCGTCGCTGCGCTGCACGAGCGCTTTCCCCAGGCACGCATCACGCTTGATCCCAACGGCGCATGGAGCCTGAAGGAAGCTGTCGCGCTGTGCATGCGCAAACAGGATGTGCTTGCCTACGCTGAAGACCCCTGCGGCCCGGAGATGGGCTTTTCCGGACGCGAGATCATGGCGGAGTTTCGCAAAGCAACCGGCCTGCCAACCGCAACCAATATGATTGCCACCAACTGGCGCGAACTGGAACACGCAATAGCGTTGCATGCGGTCGACATTCCGCTGGCCGATCCGCATTTCTGGACCATGCGCGCAGCGATACGCGTATCGCAGACCTGCCGCGAACACGGGCTGACCTGGGGAGCGCACTCGAACAACCACTTCGATATCTCGCTGGCGATGGTGACCCACGTGGCGGCTTCTGCCGTGGGAAAAATCACCGCCGTTGATACGCACTGGATCTGGCAGGATGGGCAGCATCTGACGCACAATCCACTCCGCATCGAGAACGGCGCCATTGCGGTGCCGGAGCGGCCTGGCCTTGGCATCGATCTCGATCTCGATGCAATCGCCCAGGCCAACGAACTCTACCAAACGAAGGGACTCGGATCGCGCGATGATGCCGCGGCAATGCAGTTTCTGATTCCGGACTGGCAGTTCGATCCCAGGCGCCCCTGCATGTTACGGTAAAACAGAAAATCCGAAAGCGCGGGAGCGGGAATGCGCTGCGCTACCATACGTCTATGGCGCCTGCAGAGCCTCAATATATCCGCATCAATGCCAGGGACAACGTTGCCGTTGTCGTGAATGAGGGCGGACTGCCCGCCGGAACCCTATTTGCCTCTGGCCTCGAACTGCGCGAGGACATTCCCGAAGCGCACAAAGTGGCGTTGACTCATCTCGCGGAGGGCGACGCGATTGTCCGCTACGGCGAGATCATCGGCATTGCGAGTCGCGCCATTACCCGCGGCAGTTGGGTGCATGAAGGGCTGATGAAGCTGCCGGAAGCGCCGCCGCTCTCGAGTTGCCCGCTTGCCACCGCGCCGCCTCCCGCGCTCGCGCCGCTCGATGGCTACGCCTTTCAGGGTTATCGCAATCCGGACGGCACGGCAGGAACCAGGAACATTCTCGGCATCAGCACCACGGTGCAATGTGTAGCGCCTACGGTGGAGCATGCCGTCCGGCGCATTCGCGCCGAGATTCTGCCTCGATACCCGCACGTGGATGATGTGGTTGCCATCACGCACCCCTATGGCTGCGGAGTAGCCATCGATGCCCCGGGCGCAATCATTCCGATTCGGACTTTGCGCAATTTAGCGCTCCATCCGAACTTTGGCGGCGAGGTGTTGGTGGTAAGCCTCGGCTGCGAAAAGCTCCAGCCGGCGCGGCTTATGGCTGCAAGCGAACTCCCCATCCTCGAAAGTGAGCCCTCATACGCCGTGTTGCAGAACGCGCAGAGCGGCTTCGGCGAGATTGTGGCCAATATCATGATGCTGGCCGAAAAGAAAATCGCCCGGCTCAACGAAAACCGGCGGGTAACGTGCCCTGCCTCCGACCTCGTTGTCGGCCTGCAGTGCGGCGGATCGGATGCCCTGTCCGGCGTGACGGCGAATCCGGCGGTCGGCTTTGCCGCTGACCTGCTGGTGCGCGCCGGGGCGACGGTGATGTTCTCGGAGGTGACCGAAGTGCGCGACGCCGCCCACCTGCTCACCGCGCGCGCCGCCACTCCTGAGGTGGCACGCGCTTTTGTGCGCGAGATGGCGTGGTATGACGATTATTTGCGCCAAGGCGGCGCCGATCGCGCGGCCAACCCTACGCCAGGCAACAAAAAGGGTGGGCTCACGAATATTGTCGAGAAGGCGATGGGCTCGATCGCCAAGGCCGGCAGCTCCGCGCTGATGGCCGTGGCCGGTCCGGGCGAGCGCGTGACGCAAAAGGGGCTCGTCTTCGCGGCTACGCCGGCCAGTGACTTCATCTGCGGCACGCTCCAGCTTGCCGCGTCGATGAACGTGCACATCTTCACCACGGGGCGCGGTACGCCCTACGGGCTCGCCATGGCGCCCGTCATCAAGGTAGCTACAAACAGTGGACTTGCGCGGCGCTGGCCCGACCTCATCGACATCGACGCAGGCCGGATCGCTACTGCTGAAAAGACCGTCGAAGAAGTCGGCTGGGAGATTTTCCTCACCGTGCTGGATGTGGCTTCAGGGAAGAAGAAGACCTGGGCGGACCACTGGGGCCTGCACAACGATTTTGCGCTGTTCAACCCCGGGCCGGTGACGTAAGGGGACGGGTTTGCGATCCGCAGGCTCAGCTCAGCCTGTTTCCCGTAAAGCCGCGTGCCATGGCAATCAGTTGGCGGCGCAATGGCGTTGCCGTAGAATGCTAGGTGCCATGGGGAAGAACAAGGAAAAGACATTCGAAGTATCCTGCCCGGACTGCGGCGCCATGCTGAAGATCGATGCCACAACGGGCCTGCTGGTAAGCCACACACCCGCACCACGCAAACGCATATTTGAAGATCTTGAAACCGCGGCCAAGGCCATGCGCGAACATGGCGAGCGCACTGAATCCATCTTCCGGCAGAGTGTGGACGCGGAAAAGAACAAAGCGGATCTGCTTGAGAAGCGATTCGCCGAAGCGCTGCGTAAAGCCAAGGACGCTCCCGAAGGAAAGCCCATGCGTGAGATCGATCTCGACTGAGAGCGCGGAATGGCCGATTTCGTACCCGGTTTTCCAACACACCGGAAGGATTTTCGAGCGATACTCTAAGCAACAGGTTAGCCCGGGCGAGCAATTGCGGGCGCGAGGAATGGCTATGGCAGTGGCGGCGCCTGTAAAGACGGTGAACAAATCCGGAGTGAATTGCGCGAACAGTTGCAATTCACGCCCCTGGATTGGCCTGCTCGCAGCGGGCACATTGGCTGCCAGCGGCGCTTTGCTGGTTTCCGGCAAGCGGCGTGCCGGCCTGGTAACGGCAATCTCCGGCGCCGTTCTGGCCATGATTGATCAGCCGGAGGTCGTGAGCAAGTGGTGGAATGCGCTCCCGGTTTATCTGGAAGATGCTCAGGATTTGCTCGGCCGCGCACAGGCCGCGGTTGAAGACCTCACCGCGCAGGGCGAAAAGCTGAAACGCAGCCTCAGCAAGTAATCTCTTCCGGGCCTGAACTCCCGTCTCCAGCCTTGCGACGATCTCGATAAATATCCCTGTACCCTGTCTTTTGGCCCAATCTTTGCGCTGCAAGGATGAAAGACAATGAGCCCCGCCGGCGGTGATTGCTGCGGTCAAACGCCGGGTCCCAGGCTCTCGATGATCGCCGATCGAGCCCGAAAAGTTGTGTCGGCCAACCTCGCTGTCGCCGGTCAGTTCTTGCGTTCAACCAGGTAGCGCGCGACGGCCTTTAGTCCATCGGCCCGGCTGCCGTACGGTTCAAGCGCGGCGAATGCCTCGTCGATCAAGCGCGCCGCGTCACGGAGGCTCTGTTCCACTCCGTGAACCGCCGGCCAGGTGGCTTTCTCGGTGGCCAGATCCTTGCCCGCGGTTTTGCCCAGCGTCGCCGAGTCTGCGGTAACGTCCAGCACATCGTCGGCAATCTGAAACGCCAGGCCCGCCTTGCTCCCGAAGCGATCGAGACGCGCCACATCGTCGGCACCGGCTCCTGCAAAAACGCCGCCGCTCACCACGCTCACGCGAATGAGGGCACCGGTCTTGGCGCGATGAATTGCATCGACCAGCTCCGGCGTCGGCTTCAGATGCTCGCTTTCAATATCCAGCACCTGGCCGCCGATCATGCCCTCCACCGTGCCCACCGCATTGGCGATCAGTGCAATGATCTGGACCGTCGCAGCCGGCGGGCACTCGAGCCCGGCCAGCACCTCAAAAGCACGCGTTTGCAGCGCGTCGCCCGCCAGGATCGCCACCGCCTCTCCAAAGGCCTTGTGGCAAGTGGGCTTGCCGCGGCGAAGGTCGTCGTTATCCAGCGCGGGCAGGTCGTCGTGGATCAGCGAGTAGGTGTGCAGCATCTCGAGCCCTGCGCCCAGCCGGTCGATCCCTTTGGGCAACACGCCGGCAACTGTGATCCCCGCCTGCATCGCCAGCACCGGCCGCAGGCGCTTCCCTCCGGCAAAGACGGAATGACGCATGGCGCCGTGAATCGAGGCCGGAGCCGTGGTCGCTGAAGGAATCAGCGCCTCCAGTGCCCGATCGGTCAGGTCCGCGCCCTCTTGAATCAGCGACTTTACATCGACACACATTCTTCCATTATGTTAGACCAGCCAGGCTGACTCTTCGTTCGACTCGCCACAGCCCCACGAGTAAAAGCAGGCTCAGTCCGCAGATCCAGCGTCCGGCGACCACATCGGCGCTCGTGGTCCAGTCCACGGTCACGTCCACGGCCCCTTGAGGGACCGGCACAACCAGCAATCCGTCATCGCGTCGGGGAAGCGCCGATTGCGCGTGGCCGTTGACATGAATGCGCCACGCGGGAAAGCTCACCAGGCGCAGCACCAGAAAGCCGGCGCGGGAGGTGGAAGCACGCAGCTCGCGGTGCTCCGGATTGGCATGGAGACCATCTAGAAAATCAAATGTGCGCTCGCAACTCCCCTGATTCCCGCTCCACGCCGGATTGCTATCCGGATCGTCGGGATCGGTCTGTCCCAAACGCGCAAAGGGATCGCTGACAAAGCATGCTCCGGGCAGGCCGGTGGCAATGCCCGCGTCGTCGCCGCCGGGCGGTTCGTACTCGTACATCCCCTCGAAGCCGGCGCCTGCGCTGTGCGCCGCCACCACGGCAGCGACTGCGTCCTCGGGATAACAGACCTGGAAGTACGCCCTGCCCGCATAAACCGTTGACGCAAGAAACGCCAGGGAGCAGAGCGCAAGCGCAACCTTGCGGCCGCGCCGGCCTGTGGGCCAGACCGCGGCAACAAACAGGATCGCCATCGGCGCCTCCACCGCCTCAAGCCAACGCCAGGGATACTGCAGAAACTTCATCTCCGGCAGCAGATACCACAACGGCCGCGAAATGGGAAAGAGAAAGAAAAAGATCACTGCCGGAATCGCGACCAGCGGAATCCACCAGTGCCGCAGCGCCTCGACGCCCGCGCCGGGTAGTGTGCCACGTCGCCGGCAGATCACGGTGCCCACCACGGCAAGCGCGATCATCGTCAACGCAATCCACGACACCTGTTGCAATATCTGGTCATGCAGCGCCAGGGCCGGATTCGCGTTGTGTGCAAATAACCAGTTACTCTCGAAGTTGTAGCCCGGGTCCTGCGTAGCTTGTCGAATATCGACCCAATTGCGCTCGAAGGCGGCCGGAAACCAGTAGATCGCGGCCAGCCCGAGGCCGAGGATTCCCGCGACCGCGGCGCGTACGAGCGGCGCCGTGGATCTCCTCACCATTGCCGAGAGAATCGCCACGCCGGCCATCAGATATCCAGCCATCACGCCGAGCGGCAGATTCGACAGCCAGGCGCCCGCAAGCGCAATGGCCAGCGGCGCCGTGGAGCCATCAAATGCACGTCCGTGAATGCCCAGGGCAAAATGACCGGAACGCAACTCTTCGCCCCATCGTTTCGCGCCCGTTGCGGAACGGTGGAAAGCGGGAACCTGCGCCCGGTCGCGCATCACAAACAGCACGATGAGTGGAAGCCAGAATCCGCCGGCAAACTCCGGAAAGGCAGAGCGCTCATAGGCCGTGAAGAGCGTGAACAGAGAAAACAGCGAGACACAACCCGCCAGCGTGGCCGGCAGATCGTCAAATACTTCAAGGGCGAGCGCTCGCGTCGCGAGGCCTGTACCGGCAAGGGTGAGGAACGTCAGCGCGATGGGCGCCAGATGCCACGGCAGAATCAGACCGAGCGCAGCGCCAAGCATCCAGGTCAGCGGCGGGTAGTAGACAAACCTCGGCTCACCCGCGCCGTAGTTGGGGCTTGGCGCCCAGTGCGGATAGAGGATGCCGTGCCGCCACGCGTTCATGCAGTCGAGCCACGAAACCAGGTGCACGTCGAAGTCGTGCCCGCAGGAGTTGCCGCGAATCAGTTGCGGAACGACCGCAACCAGGGCCGCAAGAAAAATCATGCATGGACCGACAAGGCAACGCAGGCGAAGCGGCCCCGCGGCTTTTGCTTCCTCGTCTCGTCGGCCCACTGCGCCCTCCGCCGCATGGTCCCCTGGCGCTCTCAACTTCATGGCAGCAACCGCAGCGTGTGACGGGTTTGCGCGGCCACCGCGCCGGCAGTGAACGGCAGCGCAAATGTCGTGCCTCCGTACCAGTCCTTCCATTGATCGCGAAAGTAAGGACTGTAAGGATTGCCGCTCTCGCCGAGAACGATATTCTCAGTGGACTGGTCGATATTGCCCCAGTTCATCGTAAAACGCTGCGACGGGCCCAGCGTGCGGCCTACCTGCTTCACCGTGGTGCCATCGCCGCTCTGTGGCTGCGGCCCCGTGCCGACCACGCGAGACAGAAAGGGGAGATACGCCGCCAGCGGGTGCTCGATATCGACTACGTGCCAGCTCCCATAATTCCAATGCTCCACCTCGGCGGGCGCGTTGCCGTTTTCCATACCTTTGCGCACGGCCGCGGCCAGCAGGGCATCCCAATTCTTGTACGGCTTCGGCAGCCACGCGGACTTGGCCCGCATCACCATCTCTTCCTCGGCAAACGCCGCCTCGCCCCAGTGGTAATCGGCAGCGAGTTTGCCGAGTTTTGGTTCGAGAATCATCCGCCATAAAGCCGCGCGCGTCTGCGTTACAAGAGAGGCCGCCGCAGAGTCGGTCGTAAGCCTGCCATTCCAGTTGCGCATCAATTCGGCGGCCTTCCGCAGCTCCGGATCGCCGTTGCCGTTTGAGCCCGCCGTGTGCTCGATGGCATACGCAAAGCGATGGCCCATCTCCTGGTCGACTTCGCTGTAGATATCGGTCTGCACGGCAAGCATGTCCTGCGGAGTGAGCCGGTCGCGGTCCCCCATCAAATCGTAAATGCGCTCGATACGATACGGATCGGCCCAGTCGTCCGTGAGCGGATACGGCGACTCTTTGCTAGTCACACGCGAGTTCGCAGTTGCCAGAAATCCTGCCGGCGGATCAACGCTGTTCGGCATCTGGTCATAAGGAATATAGAGACTGCAAATCCCGGCACACGCTCCGCCTCCCCACTCCGTACGCGCATCGT
>JAKCDN010000121.1 GCA_021841795.1 Acidobacteriota bacterium
AAAAGAACTTTACGGGATCGCGGAATGCCCGCCGCGGTTTCCTGCGATGATCAGCCCAGCACTTCAACGCCCAGGCTGCTAGCACTCCGACCTTCCAATTGCTAAAGATAGGCACGGCGCGACGATTTGTCAAGGGGGCTCTGATTAAATTTGAGTGACATCCACTCATATTTTGCAAATCGAGTGCCCGCAGCCGGAAAAGCAGTGTGACAAGGGCGGGAGTATGCGCTGAACGGCCGCGCCCGGGCCAGTAGCCGAAGGGGCGGACTGCGCGTGTTTCGCCTTCTCAACCGGGCTACTCGATAGATGGGCCTCGGCGGTACAATAACAGCATGTTTCATCGCATCCCGATAACCGTCTGCGCCGTCTTAGCTGCGGTGAGCCTGTCAGTTGCCCCGCTCTCGCTCCATGCCCAGGATGACAGTCACCACGGCCGCAAATACAAGGCTCCGCCGCCGGCTGCACATATTGAAGTCACGGTCCTGAAGGACTTCAACGGCAAGCCGATCCCGGACGCTCACGTGATCTTTCATCCCACGGAGGGTGACAAGGACAAGGGCTCTCTGGAGCTGAAGACGAATGACGACGGGCAGGCTGTAATTGATGTGATTCCTATCGGCGACACAGTGACACTGCAGGTCATTGCAGACGGGTATCAGACGTACGGTGAGAGCTACAAGGTTGAGAAGTCCGATATAACGATGGAAGTGCGCATGAGGCGCCCGGGCTCGCAGTACTCGATCTACAAGAAAACGAATTCGGGCAGCAACTCGGGCTCCGGCTCGTCCAACTCAGGCAACGGCTCCGGCAGCTCGCAGAACTCGAATCAATCGGCGCAACCGAAGTAGTTGGAGCGGCGAATTCCCGGGCAGCGGCGGAATTAGCGGGCATTCAGCAGTATCTGGAGGCGCGTGTCTTTGGGAAAGTCCACCTCGTGACCGCGGGCGATCCAGCGAAAGTAGAGCGACTTGGACACGGCATAGACAGCCAAGGTGTGCAGCAGAACAACGTTGGCTGAAGTCATGACCACCACGCGGGCTGCGAAGCCGAATCCATTGCTATCGACTCCACTGTGCATCGGGTTCGAGGTGGCATCGCTGTCAAAGGCCGACGTAGCCAAGGCGCCAAGGGCCATCGGTTCCAGATATTTGGCAGGGCCCGATGAGGACTGTGCCGTGCCTTCTTCACTCAATTTGATATGAGCGTTTTTGTCAGCTTCCGCGGCCGCAAGCTGGCCATGGATTGCGGTTGGCGCAGCATCCTGGCCGGCGATGCTGCGAAAGGTAAAACGCATCTGCCCATTGCGTCCGAACCAGCGGGCACGACGGGCGACAGTAACCAACCCGGACATCTTTGCGCCCTCGGGAAACAGCACCTGCTTACCGTCGGCTGTGAGCAACGGCTGAGTGAGCAGAGCAACCACGGGAGAGCCTTGATGGTCAGTGGCCGAGTTGAGCGGGGTCAGCAGGCGCGCTTCCACGAGACCAGTGGGCGTACCGCGAGCAGCGGACTGAGGCAAAGGGGCAGGCTGCGGGCCGGGAATTGAGACCGGCGCGGTGAGTTCGGCGTCGTATTCAGTGCCGGTCCAGAGCGTGGGCGGGCTCCAGGGAAGCTGTGCGTAGACTGCCTTTTTGATTCTGTCTCCCAGGTCGGGGTGATGCAACGTTTCGATCGCCCGTTTTTTTTGCGCCAGAAACAGATCGTGAGCCTGCACGCGCAGTGTGGATTTCTTGCCGGCGCTCATGGTCACAACCGCCGCATCGCGCTGCGTCGCAGCAGTCTGAATGGGTAAAGTGATTCCGCCGGACAACTGAACCGCATCGAAACGAACAGCAACGGCCGAAGGCACCGTGAACTGGCCATCGAGCGCAGCGCGGAAACGGCTCTGCTTTGAGTCGGGCTCCATGCCGAGAATTGTGCCCGTAATGCTGGTGTTCACGGGCAACACGGTGTGGTCACTGAGGAAGACCGGCTCAATGAGGTGGCCCTGAATACGAACACCGGCGTGAACGCGGTAGGTATGGTCAACCTGCACCCGCAGAGGAACACCAGCAGGAATAACAGCAGATTGCGCGGCTAGAGACGACGCGAAAAGGCACGCAAAAACAAGGAACGACAGCAGCGGCTGGACCTTCAAGATAAATGCCTTCATCGATATTTTCGACTCGCGCATAAGGAAAAGGTGAGGATCGCAGCTGGAGTTTGCCGCTTTGAGGATCATCCGCCCGGACTGGAGGCGGGGTCAAGTTGTGGACCATGGCTGCTCCGGCCATGACGCGCAGCCGAAACCCCTTAACACGAAAGATTGAGGACTCCCTGGTTCGGCTCAGCACGAGAACGCGGTCAAGGAGCGATGCGGCGGGAAGCATCGACTTCCCTTCCCCACCAGTTACCGACTGAAGAGCGCAGGCGAAACGCTGTCTGCGCGCTGGGCTCACAGGTACGGGTGCGCCGTGCATCAGCCTGGATTTGGGATTGATTCAACGGATTGCCGACTCTCCGCACCATTGTCTCTTGCATCTAACTAATCGCACGCAGTGCCAGGAGCAAACGCGAGAAAGTCGCGGCAAGTTTGTCATCTTATGGCCGCACGCGAGGAGTCTTGAAGGAGTCACTCTCAGGCATTCGCCATAAACCATTTGCTTTATCGGGCTTAATGGCGGGGACGACGGGACTCGAACCCGCGACGTCTGCCCTGCCGTTCACAGTACGCAGGCAAGCGGCCGCTACTGCTTCACCTTGCGCGCTTCGACGTCAGGTTTTTTGTGGCAGGCGGGATCGCACCACTTGAAGATGCGTTGCCGGGGGCGGCTTTACGGAGCGGGTATCATCTCCTCAGTGGTAAACGGCGAGGCGGGCAGCCCGGCGCTGTTGAAGAGATTGACGGACGGCGCGTTTTGCCAGCCGTAGCGGACATAGCGAGGATCGGGCACGGCGCTGGATGAGACGACTACGCTGCCGCCGTCGATGGATGCGGATGCAGGAACAAAATTGCGATCCGCTCCAGCGATCTCAAAACCTGTGAGCGGGCCCTGCCGCGCCACCAGGGTCTTGTCAACGTGATCGAAATCGATGTGGATCGTGTTGCCTTTGACGATTGCCTGGCGGTATGAGGGGCCCGAGAACTCTATCTGTTCGCCGTAAGAGATTGCGCGCGCGGCCAGCGCCAGGCGATGGCCTACATCCAGCTTGTCTGCCGGGTGCACGTTGTCGGGATTGCCGATGTCGATGGTAACCGCCATCGCAGTATCTGCGACGGAGAGCGTTCTGCGCTGTGCCTCGCGGATTACGGCCCAGTCTTCTTGCGGCGTCGACTTAAAACTCGAAATCTGCACGTAGAGGAAAGGAAAGATGCCCTGGTTCCAATGCAGGCGCCAGTCGGCGATGAGCGCGGGAAATATGCGCTGATACAGCGCGGCGCGATCCAGGACGCTATTCGATTCTCCCTGATACCAGATGACGCCGCGAATGGCGAGCGGCGTGAGCGGATGCACCATGGCATTGTAGAGGCCGGCCGGCTGCCAGGAGAGAGGATTCGGGTGCCAGGGATGCCGCAGCGGGGTGCGGTTTGCGGCTTTTGCCGCGGCGTCTTCACGTTTCTCCGCAGCCTCGATTGCGGGAGTATCCGCAGCCCGGTTGACGATCGCCGTCCATGAGGCAAAGACAGGCATGAGCGAAGCGTCGGCGGAGATTGCATCGAGCGAGAGCCAGGACTCGGCGGGGGTTCCGCCCCAGGTGGAATCGATGAGGCCAACGGGCACATGCTCCTTCTGGGCGATCTCGCGCCCGAAAAAGTAGGCTACCGCCGAAAAGGTCGCGGCGGTCTCGGGGGTGCAGAGAGTCCAGTGGGCATCGATGTCGTCGAGTGGATAGTAGGAAGACTTATCCGCGACATGGAGGAGACGGATGTCCGGGTGTGTCGCGCTACGGATCTCCGCCGGGCCATTGTCGATAATGGCGCTCCCGGGATAACCGTTAAGGGGGATCTCCATATTCGACTGGCCGGAAGCAAACCAGAGATCACCGACGAGAAGGTCGTCGAGCCGGATGGTATTCGAAGCGGAGACTGTCAGGGAATAAGGGCCGCCCGCCGGTTCGGGCGGAAGATAGATACTCCAATGCCCGAGGCGGTCGGCGTGAGCAGAGGCGGATGCGCCGTGAAAAGCGGCCGTGACCTGCTCGTCAGGATCTGCCCAACCCCACAGATGAATGGGGCGGTCGCGTTGAAGAACCATGTGGCTGCCGAGCACATTGGGCAGACGCACTTCGGCACGTGCGCAGAGAGCAGAAAACGCGATGGCCGCAAGAGCGGCAAAGCGGAACGCGAGGTTTTTCACGGGTGTCAACTCCGTTTCATCGAGATGAGTCATCCTATCGGCTAAGCGGCGGTTTCGATTTGCAGATGTTCGCCAGCAGCCAGGGTAAGCGGCTGATTCAGGTGGAGAACGAGCAACTCGTTGTTTCTCTCTGCACGGCCTGGAAGCGATTTTCCGTTGAGGCTTGCCGTGGCTTTCGGCTCCGGCGCGTTTAGTTTAAAGAGACGGCAGGGTAGAGCGCCAGCGAGCACATGGAGCGTGAAGCGCGTGCTGCCGCCGCTCTTGTCGAGGGTGTAGGTGCCCCATCCGGTGGCCGTGGCCCAGAAGCAGTTGAAGATTGCTTCAGCGGTCGGCGGCGCGGCGGTGACTTCGGCGCAGTCGCCACAATACAGAAAGCCGCTCATGGCGACGAAGACCGACCAGGAGGCCATAGCGCGGACATAGTGATTGCCAGCCTCAACCTCGTTCCAGGGATTGCGCCGGGCGCCGTCGAAGCGGGCGCGCGTGTTGCGCACGCAGACGAGGCCTTGTTCGGGCATGCCCCAACGAATAAGAAGGGCGGCGAAAGTGTATTCGAGACCGGTCCAGGCCTCGGAGAAATATGGGAACGGCACGCGGGGCCGCTCGGCGCGGGCGTAGTCACAGATGACGACAGCGGCCTCGCCGTTAACCGCGTAGGTGCGCGCGGCGTTTTCCCAGTGCGCCATGGATTGCTTCGCGTTGTAGCGATGGATTGAGTCCAGGGTCTTGCGGATGCGGTCGGGATCGACGAGCGCGCCCATGCCGGCAACGTCGACGAGATACTGCCCGACAAGTTGATCGATCAGGCAGCCCTCGCCAACCTGGAACTGCGGATGCTCCGTGTCGTCGGCACCCATGCCACCCACGAGACCAGGAGAAATCTGGTCTTTGCGGAATCCGCGAATCTGCTGCACGTAGTATTCGCCGTTGAAGAGGTTGTCATCGATCCAGGTTCGGCCTTTTTCGTAGAGGCTGCGGTACTGGTGAGCCGCATTGGAATCGCCGACGGCATTGGCCATGTCGGCGGCGGCACGCAGCGCGCCAAGATAGTAGATGGAGCACATGGGGTTCGGACCGTAGAACTCGACGTCGTAGGTGTTGTGCTGCACGCCTTCGAGGACGCCATCGCGGTGAGGATCCCACCCGTCTTTAATCCATGCGAACTCGACGGCCTTGCGAATGCGCGGCCACAACTCGCGCAGCCAGGCCGTGTCGCCGGAGAGCTTCCAGTCGAGCCAGGCGTGAACGATCTGGCCCATCTGGCCGTCGGCTGCGGCGTTGCCCGAGCGCTCGATGCCGTCGGGCAGCAACTGGCGAAAGTGCATGGCGCCATTGTCTTCCATAGAGTAGCCAAAGGCGCTGCGGCGCAGCGAGCGGGCAAAGCTGGGAAAGAGATGGGGCGTGACAGTTTCGTAGTTCCAGACGTGCAGACAGTTGCCAAAGCAGCAGCCGGTGGTTTTGCCGCTGCCTTCAAAGCCGTGGAACTCGCCGTCTGCGGTGCGGAAGCAGGTGGTCGAGGCGAGCGTGGAGAGGTTGGCGGTGGCTGCGTCCTTGACCTCTGCGGGCACGGTGCTGTCGCACAGCGCGTCAGTGAAGGCTCTGGTGCGCGACTCAAGGCTTTCGAGATGATCTGCCGTGTATTCAATCGCCTGCCAAGCGTCTGGGAAGCGCGTCGCGTAGTAGTTGCCGATGATGTCGCTGCCGTGGCCTTTGGGCGCGGCCCAGCCGCACCAATCCGGCGTGCGGTTGGCAAAATGCCATCCGAGGAGGAAGCGGAAGCTTGCGGTCTGCCCCGGCGCGATGGTCTGTTGCATGCAGACAACACCAACTTCGTTGTGCGGATCGGGTTCTGCACCGAGATCGCCGTTGGCGGAAAAGCGATCCCAGAAGAGCAAGGGTGGAGTCCACCACTTGCCCTGCGGCCAGCCGGGCCAACAGGAGATGGAAGCGCCGGGTGTGTTGAGAGCAGCCAAGGCGATGGTGCCCTGCATCGGATCGACCGCGGAAATCGCAGGATTATCCATCGATACGCCGTGGAGTTTGGACGCCTGGCGGACCTGATTGCGGCGCTTGTCGCCGTCCGGTCCGGATTTGTCGGAGAGAATGGGATTTTCAAGTGAATAGGCAATGCCGACCTTCGCGCTCGCGGCTCCGTGATTCGTCACTCGGTAGTGCAGGATGGCAACAGGCAGGCCGGACTCGTCCGGGTCGTGCGGAATGAAGGGCGAGAATGCCTCCAATTCCACCGCGACCGGGAGCGTCGAATCTTTAAAGCGAATCTGCGCCAAGGGATAGGCACCGGTAAATATGGCTGCTTCAAGGCGGCTCATTCCGGGTACGTTGTCCGCGCCCAGCCCCGACGGTCCCTCGTAAGGGGGTAGAATGCGGGACTCGAGGATGCGCGCGACAGGCTTGTCGGCGCCCCTCTGCGCCCAGATGGAAGCAAACGCATAGCGCGGGCGATAGCCCTGGTTGGGGCGGTTGAAGATCTCCCAGTCGCGCAACTGGCCGCGGCCACCCAGGCAAACCGAACCGGCAGCAACGCCGCCGAGGGGGAAGGCGATCATCTGGAGTTGGTCGGCTTCGAAGCTACGGGGAAAGGCAAAGCCGTGCGGCGATGGCGCTTTTTTCTCGGCGTGCGCCGCGGCTGCGCTTTGTTCGGCATCGGGCGCGGGCTGGACGGCACCGGGTGTGTTCCACGGGCCGGCCTTTGCCGCACCGACGGCTCCGGCGGCCTGCTTGAGAAAGTCTCTGCGATCGAGATTTGTCATGGCAAATTTCCTTGGCTATCCGTGCTACGGAAATGAGTTTTTGTCATGCTGCCGCTTCGGGGTTGCGACAATTTCTGCAATGCTTGGGCTTCGACGATTTTCGCTGTTCCCCTATGGGGCGATCCATCCAGCAACGAAAAAGTTGTCGAAGAAATTCTGCGCTCAGCGGCTGACTTGGTTTCCCTCCTTCGCAGTCTGCGCAACCGGTAGCCCTTCGCGCACGACAGTTACTGGACCAATAAGGCCCGAGACCTGAAGCGGCGAGTCGGCACGATACGCCGCGATGTCAGTATAGGCATACTTGGTTGCGCCGGGCTGCTGATCGCCGATGAGCCGGTTCACCCATGCGTTGACCACCTCGATCTCGATGCGGTTGGCGCCCGGTTTGAGAGCGGCGGTTGCGTCAACGCGGTAGGGCGCATGCCATGCCTCTCCAAGGTTCTTGCCGTTCACCGTGACCACGGCCAGGTTCTTCACGTCACCGAGATCGATCCATAGATGCGTCCCCTTGCGAAACCACCCGGGAGAAGCCTCGAAGGTTTGCGTGTAGGTTCCCATGCCCGAAAAATACTTTACGCCTGCATCACTGCTTGTGCTCCAGTCAATAAGGTGATCTATCCGAATGGACGGCGGCGCGCCGCGGCCGGGCTCGAAGGCGAGTGTCCAAGGTCCGTGGATAGTGGCGAGGGTGGCTGTGGTGTTCTGCGCAACCGCGAGGGAACTGCGGCGAGCCGACTCGCGAAAGACAACAAAGACGGTTCCCCAGGGTTCGAGCTGGAGCGGCACGGTCGTGCGGCCATCGGCAATGGAGTAGGAAGCCGGAGCCGTCTTGCCGGAGTCCGGGAACCAAAGCTGTGCAGTGCGGCCTGTGACGCGAAAGGCAGCTTCAGTCGAGGCGGGACGATCACTGCGGTTATCGATGAAGTAGATGTCACCGCCAGAAAGCCTGCGATGCACAAACTGCAGGTTCGCCTCGCCGCCGGGGTTCGGCGTATAGGTAAAGTCGGGTGGGACACGCATGGCGGTGAGCGCTTCGGCGACCGTTTCGCCGGCGTAGACTGCGCCTTTGCCGACGCGATGAACGCCAGTTCCGTCGCCGAAGAGTTCGTGGGCCAGAGCCTGGAACTCGGCGCGATCGTCGGCAAGGCTCGGGTCGTCCACAGGCTTGGCGCCGGCAACGGTGGCGCCCTCAAGGACCAATTTATAGATAGCGCGCAGGACGGGGAGAGACATCGATTGGCTGGTGCGATTGAGACCGAGCAGGCGGTAGGTAACTCCGCCGGGCGTCGTGATCCGGCCCTTGCTATCGACTCCGAGAACGTGGATGAGCGCATCGGCGTTTACGTAGTCGAATCCGTAGCCGGCGGGCAGATTGGGCGAGCGGTTCCTATAGACCGCGGTAAGGTTGGTGTCTTCGCCGTAGAAGTAAATGATGTCT
>JAKCDN010000122.1 GCA_021841795.1 Acidobacteriota bacterium
GTCCAGTTGCGCCGACGCCTCGATCGAGAGCCGCACCTTCGCGTCGATCGCCATCTTGCGCAGTGCCTGCACCGCGCCCGCATGCGCGCGCAGATCTACCCCGTGCTCCGCGTGAACCTCGTCCAGCGCGATCGCCAGCAGCAGATTGTCGATATCGTCCCCGCCCAGGTGCGTATCCCCGTTCGTTGCCTGCACCTCGAAGATCCCGTCCCGCAGCTTCAGAATCGAGATGTCGAACGTCCCGCCGCCCAGATCGTACACCGCGATGGTGCCCGATCGCGCGCGGTCCAGGCCGTACGCCAGCGCCGCTGCCGTCGGTTCGTTCACCAGCCGCAGCACCTCCAGCCCTGCCATCCGGCCCGCGTCCTTCGTCGCCTGGCGCTGCGCGTCGTTAAAGTACGCCGGCACCGTCAGCACCGCCTGCTTCACCGGCTCGCCAAAGTGACGCTCTGCATTGCGCTTCAGTTGCCGCAGAACATAGGCCGAAATCTCCGGCGGCGTAAACCGCATCTCGCCCACTTGCAGCCGCGGCACCTCGCCCGCCTCCACATCGTCCGCAAGCCGGAACGGAAAATACCGCAGCTCCGACCGCACCTCGTCCAGGCCGCGCCCCATCAGCCGCTTTACGGAATAGATCACCCGCTCCGGCGTCTCGATCAGCGCCCTGCGCGCCGTGTTCCCCACCGTCACCGTGGGCCGGTCCCCGCCGGCCGGCATCGCATCGAGCGCCACCACCGACGGCACCAGGTGCGATCCGTCCACCCCCGGAATCACCCGCGGACTGTCGCCCTCCATGTACGCCACCAGCGAATTTGTCGTCCCCAGGTCAATCCCGACCACTCGTCCTTCCCCCATCTCGGCTGCCTACTCTCCCAGAATTTCGTCCACCTCGCGCACCAGGTTGCTCAGGTAACGCCTGCGCTCTACCAGCAGCGCCATCGCGCGCTCCGCCGACCGACGCGTATCCTCCGCGCCCGCATCCCAGGCCGGCCACTGCGCGCGCAGTTCGCGGTCCAGCCCCTCCACCATCTCCGCCACTCTCGCCCGCGCAGCTTCCAGTCCTGTCCGCTGCGCCCGCTCGTCTTTGCCCGCCTGCTTCGCTGCCCGCGCCTCGTCAACCTCCATATTCAGCTCGAACACCTCTTCCAGCAGGTCCGCCGGCGTCTTTTCCTTGCCCGGTCCGCCCCACGTCCCCGACAGCTTCAGCACATACTCGGTCCGGCGCAGCGGATCCTTGAGCGTGCGATACGCGTCGTTCACCAGCGCCGTATCGGCCAGGCTCCACTCCTTCTCCTGTGCGCCGGCGCGGATAAATCGGTCCGGATGCAACCTCCGGCTCAGACCGTGAAACTCCCGCTCCAGCGCCGCCGCATCCAGATTCAAATGCGGCCTCAGGCCGAACACGGTGAAATAGTCACACCCCGGCGGCGGCTGGATTCTGCCGCACTGCGCGCAGAACAGCGCCCTGCCCTCCTGCGCCGCGGCGCACCCCGGGCACGCCGCCGCAACGGCGCTCTCCACCCTCTTCGCCATGAAATCCCCTCGGTCCGGTCGCCGCGCTACACCGAAAACGATGTGCCGCACCCGCACGAGCGCTTCGAGTTGGGATTGATGAAGTTGAATCCCTGGCGCATCAGCGTCTCTTCGTAATCCAGCGTCATGCCATGCAGAAAGGCAAAGCTCTTCGGATCGATGAACACGCGTGCCCCGTCAAACGTGAAGATGTGGTCGCGCTCGTGGGGCGCCGCGTCCATCCCGATAAAGTACGAGAGCCCCGAGCACCCGCCGCCCTTCACGCCCAGACGCAGTCCGCCTGCCTCCGGCGCAATCCCGTCCTTGGCCAGCAGCACGCGGATCCGCTTCACCGCCGCCGGCGTTACCTGCACGCCTTCTGCCGCTTCCTCGCCCGGCTGCGCTTCCAATATCACTTGTTCGCTCATAGCTCTCCTGTCTCCCGCGCGGGCTTCCATGCCGGCCTCTGGCCCGCCGCTTCCATCCTCATTCCGCGCCATTCTTCTTCCGCCAGTCGCCGATCGCCGCGCGGATCGCGTCCTCCGCCAGCACCGAGCAGTGGATCTTCACCGGCGGCAGCGACAGCTCCTTCACAATGTCTGTATTTTTGATGCTCAACGCATCGTCAATGGTGCGCCCCTGGATCCACTCCGTCGCCAGCGATGAGCTCGCAATCGCCGAGCCGCAGCCAAACGTCTTGAACTTCGCCTCTTCGATCACCTGCGTCTCCGCGTTCACCCGGATCTGCAGCCGCATCACGTCGCCGCACTCCGGCGCGCCCACCAGGCCCGTGCCCACCTCCGCCGAGTTCTTGTCCAGCGTCCCCACGTTCCGCGGATTGTTGTAGTGGTCTACGACTTTTTCGCTGTATGCCATCGTTGTTTCCCCGCTCTTTAGCTCTCCGTTATCGTGGACCGGCCGCCATCGCGGCCAAACCGCCAGTCCCGCCGCCCCGGCGCGCATCGCCCGCCGCCCTTCACTTCGCCTGCCACTCCACCTTGCTCAAGTCCACGCCCTCTTGCACCATCTCGTACAGCGGCGAAAGCTCCCGCAGATGCCGCACCACCTCGATCACCTTGGCCGCCACGTAGTCCACCTCGGCCTCGGCGTTGAACCGGCCCAGGCCAAACCGGATTGAGCTGTGCGCCACATCGTCGCCCAGCCCCAGCGCCTTCAGCACATACGATGGCTCCAGCGTCGCCGACGTGCATGCCGAGCCGCTCGAAACCGCCACATCGTTCATCCCCATCAGCAGCGACTCGCCCTCCACGTACACAAAGCTCATATTCAGGTTGCCCGGCAGCCGGTGCTCCATCGAGCCATTCACCCGCACGTAGTCAAGCTCCGCCTCGAGCCGCGCCTTCAGCCGGTCGCGCAGGCCCTCCAACCGGCGGCCCTCCCGCTCCAGCTCCTCCTGCGCAAGCGCGCACGCCTTGCCCATGCCCACGATCCCCGCAACGTTCAGCGTGCCGCTCCGCATCCCGCGCTCGTGCCCGCCGCCGTCGATCTGCGCCGCAATCTGCACCCGTGGATTGCGCCGCCGCACGTAAAGCGCGCCCACGCCCTTCGGCCCGTAGATCTTGTGCGCGGAAATCGATGCCGCATCCACAAAATCCTCGCTCACATTCAGCGCCATCTTGCCCGCCGCCTGCACCGCGTCGGTATGGAACAGCACCCCGCGCTCGCGGCACATCCTGCCGATCTCCCGCACCGGCTGCAGCACCCCGATCTCGTTGTTCGCGGCCATGATCGTCACCAGAACCGTCTTCGCCTCCAGCGCGCGCTCCAGCTCCCCCGGATCGATCCGCCCATCGGCCTGCACCGGCAGATACGTCACCCTCCAGCCCTGCTTCTCCAGCCGCTTGCACGCATCCAGAACGGCCTTGTGCTCCGTCACCTGCGTCACAATGTGGTCGCCCCGCTCCCGGTACATCTCCGCGATGCCTTTGATCGCAAGGTTGTCGCTCTCCGTCGCCCCTGAAGTAAAGATGATCTCCTTGGCCGTGCCGCCGATCAGACCCGCCACCTGCTCCCGCGCCGCGTCCACCGCCTGCTCCGCCTCCCAGCCAAAGCTGTGGTTGCGGCTGGCCGCGTTGCCGTACTTCGTCGTCAGATACGGCATCATGGCCTCCAGCACCCGCGGGTCCAGTGGCGTTGTGGCCTGGTTGTCCATGTAGATCGGGAGCGCGACGGCTGGCCGCGCCTCATCCTTGCTCAAAACCGCACCCATGAAGTATTTCCTCGGGCGCTGTCGGCCCGCGCGCATCGTCCGGTCCGAACCCGTTCCGCCCTATACCGTCAGCGTCACCAGGCTGTGCCCCTCGCGCGCCTTGGCCGCAGCCTGTTCCTGCTCCGCCAGGTCGTGGATGCTGATGCTCTTCAGCACCCCGGTTATCGTCTCGTTCACCCGCGCCAGAGGCTCTTTGATGGTGCAGTTCGGCGTCAGATCGCATGACTTGGCGCCCTTCGTGCACGACGTGATGAAGAGCGGACCGTCGATCGCGTGGATCACTTCGAACGCCGAGATCTCCCGCGGATCGCGCGCCAGCGCATACCCCCCGTTCATCCCCGCGTGCGAACGCAGTAGACCCGTCTTCGTCAGCCGTTGCAGAATCTTCGCCAGCAGTTGCGCCGGAATTCCGTACGCGTCCGCCACATCCTTCGCGCTCAGCGCAGGCGTCTCCGGGTGCTCGGCCAGATACTTGAGCGCCATCAGCCCGTAGTCCGCCTTCTTGGTTAGCTTCAGCATCTAAATGCGACTGGAAAGGTCCGTGTTCAGTATACGTCCGCTGCGTTTCCCCTTTCAAGCAATCCAGGCTCCCCGCACCGCCCGATTCATCCAGAATTGAGTTTGCAATCACGGCAAAGAACGCTACAATCTGGCGGAAAGAGCAGCTTTTTGCCGTCTCTCGATGACTATAGCCCCTATCCGGCGTCCCGGCCCCGCTAACCGCCTGCGCATTCCCCGCGGACGGCATCTCCACGGCCACTGCGGCATTGATCGTTCCCGCCCGCTGCCCGCGGTCTTCGGCGCACTTCCGGATCGGCTCCCGTCCTCCTGAACCGCAAATCGGCCGCTGCTTTCTCAGTACGATGGCAACCGTCTGCAAACATCCCAAAGTCCGCATCGTCTCCCGGCACGAAGATACCGAGTTCGTCGAGTGCCTGGACTGTGGCGAAGTCTTCGACTCTGAAGAGTTTCGCGATATGCAAATTGAAGAGTCCGCCGCCGGTGATCTCCAGGACGATTCGTAACCGCAGGCCCGGTTCGCCCGGCCGGCGCAGTCCGTCCAGCGCAGTCCGTCCAGCGCAGCCCGGCCAGCCGGCGCACTTGGCCCCCTCGGCTCGCCCGCGGAGCGCCGGAAATCTTGAAGAGCAGTCGCGGCATGCCGGCGTTCTTTGTCCCGCCGCTCCTACTTGGCCGCGCCGTTCCCCGTCGCGCTTCCGCTGCGCCGCGAGACCATCCATGCGTAGTGCAGCCCTGAGATCACGGTCAGCGCCATCGTGGCGTCCAGCGTCACCTCGCGCGTCACCGTCACCCACTTCGCCGCCGTCAGTTGGTCCAGCAGCACCGCCGCCACCGCCGCGATCTGCGCCAGCGTGTTCGCCTTGCCCCAGATGCTGGGCTCGAACTCCCGCCGCCCCACCGCCGCGTACAGCAGCGCCGCCACCAGCAGAATGCCCACATCGCGCCCGAAGACCAGCACCGTCACCGTCACCGGCATCAGCCCCTTGTGCAGCAGCACCAGGAACAGCGTGCTCAGCAGCAGCTTGTCCGCCACCGGATCAAGATAATGGCCCAGCATCGAGCGCTGCTCCAGCCAGCGTGCCAGCGCCCCGTCCAGCGCGTCCGTCAGGCCCGCGGCCACGAACAGCCCAAAGCTCAGCAGGAAATGATCCTCAAGAATCGCCGCCACCAGAAATGGCGCCAGGCAAATCCGAATCAGCGTCAACAGGTTCGGTGCGCTGCGAAATGGATTGAGCCGCTGCCTCGATGCCTCTTCCATTGCTGAACCATTCCGGCGTTGCCGCAGGCGCCATGGCGCGCGCAACGCCAGTATCTTCCGTCAACGATGGTAATGCATCGCGCTCGCGATTGACAGCCTTCGCCGCTTGCTGCCCAGGGCCATCGCATTTGGGTTTTGAACTGCGAGCGGTATCAGTTTTGAAAGGGCGCGGCTTCAGCTTCAGCCGTGCCGCAAGAAAGGCGCAAGATCCGTCCCGGCTTGAGCTAAACCTCCACCGGCAACTCCGCCGCCAGAATGTTCATCGGTGTCAGGCCCCGCTGGCGCAGCGCGCGCAGGCTCAGCGCATCGTGCCGCTTGGCCAGCCGGCGGCCGTTATGATCCACCACCAGCCGGCAGTGGTACCACGCCGGATTGCCAAATCCCAGGGCCTCGTTCAGCAGCATCTGCCGCGCCGTCGACTTCAGCAGATCCGCTCCCCGCACCACCTCGGTAATCCGCATGGTCGCGTCGTCGACCACGCAGGCAAGCTGGTAGCTCGGCCCTCCGTCCCGCCGCCACACCACAAAATCGCCAAAATCCACGCCCGCCACAAAACGCTGCGGCCCCAGTTTGCCGTCCGCAAACTCCACCGCCACCCCATCCGGCACACGAAACCGCCAGTTGGTCCCGTCGGGCTTCTCAAAATTGGCTGAGGCCGGCCCCGGCAGTTGCGGCGCGCGACCCATCAGGTGCCGGCACGTCCCCGGATACATCGGTTCGTCGTCCAGAATGTCGAGCTTGCTCCCTCGCGTCTCGCTCTGCGCGCGCTCGTGCGGCGCAGCCATGGCCGAGTCGATGTCCCTCCGCGAGCAGCGGCAGGGATACAGATAACCGTGCTCCAGCAACCGGCGCCACGCCTCGACATACACGCTCCGCCGCTTGCTCTGCACGTAAGGGCCATACGGACCGCCCTTGTCGCCGCCCTCCTGCCAGCGGATTCCCAGCCAGCGCAGATCCTCCATCGCCGCCTCGGCAAAGCTCGTCCGGCTGCGCTCCAGGTCCAGATCCTCCATGCGCATCACCAGCACTCCGCCGGCCTCCCGCGCCCGCTGGTACGCCGTCCAGAACGTCCGCGCATGGCCCACATGCAGGTAGCCCGTAGGCGATGGCGCCAGCCGTCCGCGGTAACCCGTCGCCGGGGTGGTTCGAATGCTGCCCATTCTGCATTCGAGTCTAGCCAGCCCGCAGCCCCGCGGCATATAGCCGGCTTGGTTCGGGGCCCGTCCATCCCCCGCTCAGGATTCTGTCCCGGCTTCCGGCTTCTTCCACCGCAGCACCGGCTTCCGCGCCGCCTGCACCTCGTCCAGCCGCGACACCCGCGTCGTGTGCGGAGCCGTCTTCACCAGCTCCGGATTCTCCTCGACCTCCTGCGCAATCCTCCGCATCGCGTCGATAAACTGGTCCAGTTCCTCCCGCGACTCGCTCTCCGTCGGCTCGATCATCAGCGCCCCATGCACAATCAGCGGAAAGCTCACCGTGTACGGGTGAAATCCGTAATCGATCAGCCGCTTGGCAATGTCGCCCGTCTTCACGCCCCGGGCCGCCTGCCGCTTGTCGCTGAACACCACCTCGTGCATCGACGCCGTCTTGTACGGCAGCTCGTACACGTCCTCGAGCTTCCTGCGGATGTAGTTCGCGTTCAGCACCGCGTCTTCGGTCGTCTGACGCAAACCGTCCGGACCATTGGCCAGAATGTAGGCCAGCGCCCGGATAAACATGCCCGTGTTCCCGTAAAACGCCCGCACCCGCCCGATCGACTGCGGCCGGTCGTACTCCCACCGCTTCGTCCCGTCCTGGTTTCGCACCAGCACCGGCACCGGCAGAAACGGCTCCAGAAACCCCTTGCACGCCACCGGTCCCGATCCCGGACCTCCGCCCCCGTGCGGCGTCGAAAACGTCTTGTGCAGATTCAGGTGCATCACGTCCACGCCGAAGTCGCCCGGCCGCACCTTGCCTACCAGCGCGTTCATGTTCGCGCCGTCCATGTAGAGCAGCGCTCCCTTGGCATGCAGAATATCGGCGATCTTGTGAATCTCGCTCTCAAAAACCCCCAGCGTCGACGGATTCGTCAGCATCAGCGCCGCCGTGTCCTCATCCACCCGGCTCGCCAGCACGTCCAGGTCGATGCCGCCCTCGGCGTTCGACTTGATGTTCTCCACCAGATAGCCGCTGAACGCCGCCGTCGCCGGATTGGTGCCGTGCGCCGAGTCCGGAATCAGGATCTTCTTGCGCGCATTTCCCTGCGACTCGTGCCACGCCCGCGTCAGCAGGATTCCCGTAAACTCCCCATGCGCGCCCGCCGCCGGCTGCAGCGTGATCGCATCCATGCCCGTGATCTCCAGCAGACACCGCTGCAGCAGCTCGATCACCTCCAGTATCCCCTGCGCAAAACCATCCGGCCGGTACGGATGCGCCTCCGCCAGTCCCTCGATCCGCGCCACAAACTCGTTCACCCGCGGGTTGTACTTCATCGTGCACGACCCCAGCGGATACATCCCCAGATCGATCGCGTAGTTCCACGTCGAGAGCCGCGTAAAGTGCCGGATCAGCTCGATCTCCGAAAGCTCCGGCAGCTCCGCGCGCTCCCTCCTGACCGACCGCCCCAGCAGCTCTCCGGCGTCCACCGCCGGCACGTCCAGCGGCGGCAGTTTATACGCCCGCTTCCCCGGAGACGACCTCTCAAACAGCAGCCCCTCGTTCTGCGTCGGATGCTGCCTGACCTTGCCTGTGTTTGCTGAGCCTGCCACTCCTGAGCCTGTTGCCATTCGGTTCTGCCCCTCGACGTTCAAAATTTCGTCCCGCTTCCGTGCTTTGCCAACCGGGCACGACCGCAGCCGTGCCGCATATCCACCCCGAAATCGCCGCGACTGGAGCCCGTTCCTTGCCCTCTCCCGCGCGGCCGGCGCCGAATCCTACGCCTCCACCGCCGCGGCCGCCAGCACCTGCGCCGCCGCGTCGATCTGCTCCCGCGTAACCACCTCCGTCGCGCACCA
>JAKCDN010000123.1 GCA_021841795.1 Acidobacteriota bacterium
ATGCGAGCGTGGCGTGCAACGGGTGGATACGTTCGGCAATCTGCCGTCAGGATACCGGCAAGGCGAGTTGAATGTGGGCTACTACTGCGAGTATTAGGCGGGTCGCAGTGGGGCTGCAAGCTGCGGCTGCGCGGCGCACAAGGGATTACGGAAATACCGGGATGGAGCCAAGGAGAGCCGCGGCGGGTTAACCCTTGTCCGCAATGCAGCATATAAAATGGGATTAGTTTTATGTTTTCCGTGGCCGATTCCCCGGTCGAGGGCGCGCACGACACCAACGGAACCAAGCGCCTGAGAGCCATGCCACAAAGGAAGGAATGCCGTTCGCATGAGGGCGAGTTTGCGGATTTTACCCCTGATTGTATTGGCACTGTTATCGGTTCAAGGGTCGCGCGCGAGAGCGCAGGACTGGGTTCGCACGGGGACAAATCTGGGAAATCAGCGCATACGGCTGGCGGCGGCGGATTTCAAGCCAGTGGGCGGCGATCCGCAGATGCCGGTATTGAAGGGCGTATTCGACACGACGCTGTTCAACGATCTGAGCAATGCCGGACTCTTTGACATGGTGTCAAAGAGCCTGGCGCCGCAGGCGATGCCGGGATCGCCGCAGGAGCTGGTTCCGGCGCAGTGGTCGGCGGCGCCGGCCAGCGCCGCGATGCTGGCCCTGGGGGCGCTGGCCGTGAATAACGGACGCCTGACGGTCTACGGCTGGCTGATGGACGTTTCAACGGCGAACAGCCCGCCAGTGCTGACGCGGCAGTACAACGAAGCCGCCAGCGAAGATATGGCGCGCACGGTGGCGCACCGGTTTGCCGATGACATTATTTCGCGGCTGGGCGGGGGAATCGCTGGCATCTGCGAGACCAAGATCTACTTTGTCAGCAATCGCACAGGATCAAAAGAGATCTGGGTGATGGATTACGACGGCGCGAACCAGCATGCGGTGACGCACCTGGGCACGGTCTCGATATCGCCGCGGGTCTCGCCGGACGGATCACGGATCGCCTTTTCGTCGCTGAACGACTCGGGCTGGGCGATCCGGATGTTTTCGCTGGATCTGGGCCGGACGGTGAGCTTCCCGGCCGGAAGCGCGGGAGGGAGCAATCTGTCGCCGGCGTGGTCAGCCGACGGGATGAAGCTGGCGTTTTCTTCGGCGCGGTCGGGGCATCCGGAGATCTGGGCCGTGGATGCGGGTGGAGGAATGCTTCACCAGGTGACATCGTTCGGATCGGATGTGTCCCCGGCGTGGAATCCCCGCACCGGAGCGCAACTGGCGTTCGTAAGCGGACGAACGGGCGAGCCGCAGATTTACGTCATGGACCAGGACGGATCGAATGTGCAGCGGATGACGGACAGCGGCTATGCCATCTCGCCGTCGTGGTCGTCGACGGGCATGTTGGCGTTCAGCTGGAACCGCAAGTACGGACCTGGCGATCCCGGCGGCCAGGATATTTACGTGATGGACATCGCCAGCAAGCAGTGGCAGCAGGACACGCATGAGGCGGGCAACAACGACTTCCCTTCCTGGTCGCCGGACGGACGGCAGATTGTATTCCAAAGGCAGATCAATCACCGCACGCAGATCTGGACGATGCTGGGCGACGGCACGAATCAGCATCAACTGACGTTCAACGGAGACAACTCGATGCCGAATTGGAGCTGGAAGTGAACGAGAGCTGCGAACCCGACGCCGGCCGGAGACCGACGCCGAGATCCAGGCCAGCGCAGGAGAGGCGAAGAGCGGTCCTGACGCAATGAAATATGATTTTGAGTAGCAGAGGAAATCGGACGGCGGCAAGCGCGGGGATGGTAAGCCGGATTGCCCGAGGGCCCGACTCGATTCTTTCAGGAAAAGGAGAACTGTCTTGAAAACACAAAACTATTTGCTTCAAACTGGAATACTGCTGGTTGCCCTGGTCACTGTCGTCGGATGCAAGCACAAGAAGCCTCTTCCCCCCGCGGAGACCGCTCCAGCGGCGGCAGCGCCGGCGGCCGAACCAACGGCCGAATTAACGGCGACGCCGACGGTGATTTCAGCGGGCGACCAGGTGGAGCTGTCGTGGCGCACGACGAACGCGACATCGGTTTCGATTGACGGAGTTGGCGATGTGCCTTCAGCGGGCGTGAAGACGGTGAAGCCAACGGAGTCAACGACGTATCATCTGGTGGCGCGCGGCGAGGGCGGATCGGCCGACGCGACGGCGCGGGTCACGGTGAATGCGCCGATCGCGGTGCAGACGCCGTCCACACAGATGAGCCCGGAGGAAGAGTTCAAGGCCAACGTGCAGGACATCTTCTTCGACTACGACAACTACGACATCCGCACCGATGCACAGTCTACGCTGGCCAAGGATGCGGACTACCTGGTGAAGCACCCGGAGATCAAGATTGTCATCGGGGGCTACTGCGACGAGCGCGGGTCGGACGAGTACAACCTGGTGCTGGGCCAGAACCGCGCCCAGGCGGCCAAGACGGCGCTGGTGGCAGCGGGCGTGGCCGCGGACCGCATGCGCGTGATCAGCTACGGCAAGGAAAAGCCGTTCTGCACCGAATCGAACGAGGAGTGCTGGCAGTTGAACCGCCGCGACGGGTTTGCGATGGACCGCTAGAACCGCGCGCTGCCGGGGCCTGGAACAGGTGTAGGCCTGCCGGCAGCGCAGTCCGGTTTCCGACCGCGGGCCGGTGCAGTTTGACCGCAGCCGAGCCCGCGACGCCGCAACCTGAAGCCCGGAGCCGGCAGCCCTTACGGCAATTCCCGGCGACTGCAGCCGTATTCGATCCGGCGCCATGCCGCCGCGGCTTAGATTGCGTCGAATTGAGCGCTGCGGCTTGAGGATACGGCGACTCAGGAATTGCGATAGCCTAGAATCTGTAGCCGGTTTTAGGGCATCGATCGTTATTCAGCTATGGGCTCGGAGCCAGAGGCTGCAGGCTCCATGTTTTCCGAACGGTTTGAGGAAGGTTTATCCATGCGCATCTCCGTCGCCATCCGCAATCGTCTGCTTGGTGCAGCGGTATTCGGTCTTGTATTTCTTCCCACAGCGCAGCGCGCCTGCGCCGTCTCGAAGGAGATGGTGCAGTTGCAGACCGAGGTCCAGCAACTGCTTGACCAGGTGCAGCGGCTGCAATCGACGCTGGACACGAAGATGGGGGTATTGCAGAACCTGGCGCAACAGACGACCGATGAAGCCAACCAGATGACGGCCGCAGTGAGCGCGATCCAGCAGAAGCTGAATGCGCAGGGCGACGCGACCGGCAGCAAACTGGATGGGATGTCAGGACAGGTACAGTCGTTGAACGATTCAGTGGACGAGTTGAAGGCGCGCATCGCGAAGCTGGACAAGGCGATGCAGGACATGCAGACGCAACTGCAGACGATGCAGGCGCAGGCGGCCCCGGCACAGCCGGGCGTCGGTCCAGCGGGCGCGACGCCGGGAACGGCTCCGGCAGCGGGCGCCGTTCCGAGCGGCCCCGGAATGCCCGCCGGACCGGGAGCGCCAAGCGCGACGGGCACGCCGGTGGCGCCGATGGCGCAGCAGGCTCCTCCGCTTGATGAGACGCTGCAATCCGGAGAGCGGGATTACAGCGCCGGGCGCTACGATGTGGCCCGGGGTGAGTTCCAAGACGTAGTGCACTATTATCCGCTCGACAATCAGGCGGGGACGGCGCTGTTTTATCTGGGCGAGATTGCGTACCAGCGCAAGGACTACGCCGGGGCGATCGGCAACTTCAACCAGGTGCTTGAAGAGTTCAGCGGCAACATCAAGGCTCCGGCGGCGCAACTGCACAAGGGCTATGCACTGCTGGCGGAGGACAAACGCGCGGAGGGGATTCACGAATTGCGCTCGCTGATCCAGCGGCACCCGCAGACGCCGGAGGCGCACGCGGCGCGCAGCAAGCTGAACGGAATGGGCGTGAGGATTGTGCCGGCGCATTGAGGCGACGGGATTGCACGCCAGGAGCATGCCGGCAACGGGATATTGACGCGGCGCCGTCGGAAAGATGAGCCCATGAAACCGATGCGCTTCATCCTGCTGCTGCTGTTCTGCATGGCCGGATGCCGCACATCCAACTCCGGCGGCGCGGCCGGAGACGCGGCGGGGACAGCGCAGCCGCCGGCGGGAAGCGGCTTTGACTTTTACCTGCTGAATCTTTCCTGGTCGCCGGAGTACTGCTACTCGCATCCGTCGGGGGCCGAGTGCGGGGCTCACGCCGGATTTGTGCTGCACGGATTGTGGCCGCAGAACAACGACGGCAGCTATCCCGAGAACTGCTCGAATGCGCCCGGTCCGTCCGACGCAGGGCAATATCGCGATCTGTATCCGGAGCCGGGCCTGCTGATGCATGAGTGGCGCGCGCACGGAACCTGCTCGGGACTGAGCGCCGATGCATTTTTTGCGACTGCCCGCAGGGCATACGAGGGGATCAAGATTCCCGCCGCGCTCGCGCAGCTGCAGCAAACGACCGCGATGCCGCCGGAAGAGATTCTGGAGCAATTTACGGCAGCCAATCCGGGACTGGGACGGGAAAGCCTGGCGCTGAGCTGCGGCCGCAATTACCTGACGGCGGTGGAGGTGTGCCTGGACAAGCGCCTGCATCCGGTGGCGTGCGCGCGGGTGAGAAGCTGCGGCGCAAGGACGGTGCGCGTGCTTCCGCCGAGCTAACGGCAGGAGGCTTCAGCGCGGTTCCGCTTCAGGCGGTTGGCGCATCGGTGGAAGCCCGATCCGGCCCGTCCGCCGGAACGGCGGGCTCGGCAGAGTTCTGAGCGGCGGCGATGGCGGCGCCTCTGGCTACGCTTTTGGGATGACGGACGTCAGCGCCCTGAACCCAGAAGATGACGTCTTCGGCGATGTTGGTCGCGTGGTCCGCGACGCGCTCGAGGCTGCGGCTGATCATGAGAGCGTTGAGAGCCTGGGGCGCCAGATGGCTGCTTTCTTCCATGACCCTGGTGAGAACGGTGTAGGCCGAGCGGTTCATTTCATCCACGGCGTCGTCCATGGAGAGAACGCCGCGGGCCAGTTCCGCATCGCCCTCGATGAAGGCCTGCAGGCACTTGCGCACCATGTCGGCGGCCAGGGTGGCCATGCGCGGGATGTCGACGGGAAGATCGACCTGGGCCATGCGCTCCATCATGCGCACGCGGTCGGAGATGCTCTTGGCGGCGTCGCCGACGCGTTCGAGGTCAGCGTTGATCTTAATCACGCTGAGGATGAAGCGGAGATCGATGGCCATGGGCTGCTCCATGGCGAGCAGGTCGAGGGCGGCCTGGTCAATGTCGCGCTCCATGCGATTGATGGCGATCTCACTGCGGCTGACGAGGTCGCAGATGGACAGATCGCGGGTGCGATAGGCCTCAATCGCACGCTGGATCGCCTGCTCGGCAAGGCCAGCCATAACGAGCAGGTTCTCTTTGAGGTCTTCGAGGCTCTGCTGAAAGCGAATGCGTGTCATCCAAACCTGCCCGTGATGTAATCCTCCGTACGCTTGTCGGAGGGGTTGGTGAAGATCTTGTGGGTGGAGTCAAATTCCACCATGCGGCCGTTGAGGAAGAAGCCGGTTTTCTCAGCCACGCGGGCCGCCTGCTGCATGTTATGAGTGACGATGACGATGGTGTACTGCGACTTGAGCTGAAAGATGAGGTCTTCAATCTTGGAGGTGGAGACGGGATCGAGAGCGGAGGCAGGCTCGTCCATGAGGAGGACTTCAGGATCGACAGCGAGGGCGCGGGCGATGCAGAGGCGCTGCTGCTGACCGCCGGACAGGCTGGCGCCGGACTTGCGCTTGAGATCGTCCTTGACCTCGTCCCATAGCGCGGAGTTGCGGAGGGATTTCTCGACAATTTCGTCGAGTTGTTTTCTGTTGGCGTAGCCGTTGAGCTTGAGTCCCGCGGCAACATTGTCGTAGATCGACATGGTGGGAAAGGGATTGGGACGCTGGAAGACCATGCCGACACGGCGGCGCACTTCAACCGGTCTGGCGTCGGCGTAGATGTCGAGGCCGCCCATGCGTACGGCGCCGGTGACGCGCGCGATGGGATTGGTCTCATGCATGCGGTTGAGGCAGCGCACGAAGGTGCTTTTTCCGCAACCGGAGGGGCCGATCAGCGCGGTGGCGTGATTGGCGGGAATGTTCAGGTTAATGTCCTGCAGCGTGTGGTTGGCGCCGTACCACGCGTTCAGGTTCTGTACCTCAATGCTGACACCCACGTGGGGATTTCTCCTTCTGGTGCTGGTTCAATTCCCTTGGGCGAAGCCTCGAGGAAGCCGGCCACGCCGAACGACGATGAAGCGCGGCACACTCCGGGGAGCAGCGCCGGTTAGCTGTTGCCTTTCAAGACGCCGCGGCTGGTGACGAAGCGAACCAGGGAGACGGCGAGGACGATGAGGGCGATGAGAACGAGCGCGCCGGCCCAGGCGAGGCGGTGCTGATCCTCGTAAGGAGAGATGGCGTAGTTGAAGATCTGGAGGGGGAGCGCGGCGATGGGCTCATTCAGGTTGACGCTCCAGAACTGATTGCCGAGGGCAGTGAAAAGGAGCGGGGCGGTTTCTCCGGCGACGCGGGCAAAGGCGAGCATGCAGCCGGTGATGATGCCGGGCGAAGCGGTTTTGACGGTGATGGACAGCGTGGAGCGCCAGTTGGGAACGCCGAGCCCGAGAGCGGCTTCGCGAATGGCATTGGGCACCATCAGCAACATCTCCTCGGTGGTGCGGCAGACCGTGGGGATCATCATGATGCCGAGGGCGACGCCGCCGGCGAGCGCAGAAAAGTGGCCGAGGCAAGGAAGAAAAGCGATGTGGGGAAAGACGATGAGGGCATAGGCCGTCACTCCCATCACGATGGAGGGAACGCCGTTGAGCACGTCGGCGGTGAAGCGGACGGCGTTGGCGAGCCTGGTGCCGCGTCCGAACTCAGCCAGATAAATGCCGCTGCCGATGCCGATGGGGACGCCGATGAGGCTGGCGATGCCGAGGAGGACCGCGGAACCGACAATGGCGTTGGCCATGCCGCCGCCGGCCTCACCTTCAGGGGCGGGAACCTTGACGAAGAAGTTCCAGTTGAGCGACGAGGCGCCTTTGAAGATGAGATAGGCGAAGATGGCGGCAAGCGGGGCAATCACAAGGAGGGTCGCAATCACCGCCAGGACGGTAACGGCGTGGTCTGTGAAGGTGCGAAATCTGGAGCGAAGAGGAAATGCGTCTGTGCTCAACTGAGTCTCCTGCGACTTAACGCGCCTGCGAGGGCGCGCCCCGAGTGACGGCCCAGACCAGCATCCGGGCAATCGCATTCACGATGATGGTGACAACAAAGAGGGCCAGACCAATCTCAACCAGGGCGCTGCGGTGCATGTCGCTCGTGGCCTCAGCAAATTCATTGGCGATGACCGAAGCCATGGTAGCGCCGTTGGCCAGGAACGAGCGGTGGATCTCCGGGGTGTTTCCCACCACCATCAGGACCGCCATGGTTTCGCCGAGGGCGCGGCCGAGGCCGAGGATGATGGCGCCAACGATGCCGATGCGGGCATTGCGGAGCACGCCGGTGCGGATCATCTCCCAACGGGTGGCGCCCAGGGCCAGTACGGCTTCGCGCTGAGAGTGAGGCACGGCGGTCATGACTTCGCGCGTGAGCGAGGAGATGATGGGCAAGATCATGATGGCAAGGATGATGCCAGCGGCCATGTAGCCGAGGCCGGTGGGATTGTCGTCGGCAAAGAAGCCGGTCCAGCCCAGGGTTCTGGTGAGCGCGGGATTCAGGTACTCGCGCAGCAGCGGGACCAGAATGAAGATGGCCCACAGGCCGTAGATGATGGAGGGAATGGCGGCGAGCAACTCCGTGAGAAAAGCGAGCGGAGCGCGCAGCACCCTGGGGCACATCTCGGTGAGGAAGACGGAGACGCCGATGGAGAGAGGCACGGCGAAGAGCAGCGCCAGGAACGAGGAGACGAGGGTGCCGTAAACGAAAGGAATGGCGCTGAAGTTGCCGTTGACGGGATCCCAGTAAGCCGGCTGGCCGGTCGTGGGATCTTTGGCTGCGGTATAGAAGAACTTGAGGCCGGAACGGGCCCAGTTGACCTGGGACTTATCAACCAACTGATAGGCAATGAGAACGACAATCAAAAAGATGCTGATGGCACAGAGCAGCATGAGGGTCTTGAAGATGCGATCGGCCAGAGCGGAGTTGCCGCGGGTCAGGAGATAACGACGGATTTCGGAATGCTGCGGGGGGGCGGCAGGCGCCGGGGGCGGCGCGGCAGGATCGGAGCCTGGGGCAGGCACAGGGCGTGAAACTCGAATCTCGGGCGCAGTGG
>JAKCDN010000124.1 GCA_021841795.1 Acidobacteriota bacterium
GATGCGATGAAAGGTGACGTCGTGAATGAGGTATTCAGTGGGTTTTTCGATGGCGGCAAACATCTCCGCAACTTCTTCGGCAAGGGCGGCGTGATGCTCGTCTTTACCGCGTTCAGCGGCGAGTCCTGCGAGATGGCTTTCGAGAATAATGCGGGCCTCGAACATCTGCCAGGTCTGGAAGCCGTGCAGGGCGCTCATGAGGCTGAGGGCGTTCTTGCCAAACTCCGGCGGCCCGTCGGCGACAAAGGTGCCCACGCCGTGCCGGATGCTCATGACGCCCATGGCCGCCAGATAGCCAATGCCGGTGCGCAGGCTGGCGCGGCTGATCTTGAGCGAGCGCGCAAATTCGCGCTCCGGAGGGATTTTATCGCCAGGTTGCAGAGTTCCGTTCTCGATGAGGGAACGGATGTGGTTCACCACTTGCATCGTGCGATGAGTGGTCTGCTCGATCTGTTTGACCCGCGGCATGGTTTCAGATACCTACTTACGAATCCGAAAAACAGATTCAAAGCGAGATTATCACCTCAAAGTGGTTTTGGTTGGATAAACTTGCGGTGACCGGTCATGGCGAGCGGCGGAGATGCCCCGCAGGGGCGGAGAGTGTATACTTGTGGTCTGACCTCACTTACAGTGGCGCGTCTATCGAACGAAAATTAAACGGGGTAGGATGAACACCATGCTGTTACATGAAGATCGACTTTTTCCTTCAGAACCAAGCGCCCTCAAAATTGCCCGTTCGCTGTACGCCGGGGTACGCAATCTGCCGATCGTGAGCCCGCACGGGCACACCCAGGCGGCGTGGTTCGCCGAGAACAAGCCGTTTCCTGATCCGGCGACCCTATTTGTGCAACCCGACCACTATATATTCCGCATGCTCTACAGCCAGGGCGTGTCGATGGACGATCTGGAGATCGGTCAGCCGGTGGTTAAAGACCCGCGCCGGGTGTGGCATATTTTTGCGCGCCACTATCATCTGTTCCGGGGCACGCCAACCCGGATGTGGCTGGATTATGCGTTTCAGGAGCAGTTTGGCTTGACGGGACGGCTGAGCGAGGCGACGGCCGACCTCTACTTCGACACCATCGCGGAAAAGCTGCAGACGCCAGAGTACCTGCCGCGTGCGCTCTACAAGAGTTTCAACATTGAGGTGCTCTCGACCACGGAGTCGCCGCTGGATCAACTTCGGGCGCACGAAGCGATTCGCCAGTCCGGGTGGCAGGCGCGCATCGTTCCGGCGTTTCGGCCCGACCCGGTGGTGGACCCCGAGTTCAAGGGCTTTGCCGAAGGCATCGCCGAACTGGGCAGGCAGACGGGCGAGGACACCCTGACCTGGAAGGGTTACTTAAACGGACTGAGAAAGGCGCGGGCGCGGTTCAAGTCTCTGGGCTGCACCTCGACCGATCACGGGCATTTGACGGCTCAGACCGCCGACCTGCCGGAGGATGCGGCGGCCCGGCTCTTCGACAAGGCGATCTCCGGCAAGGCCGAAAAGAGCGAGATGGTGCTCTTCCAGGCGCAGATGCTGACGGAGAACGCGCGCATGAGCGTTGAAGACGGCCTGGTGATGCAGATCCATCCGGGCAGCGTGCGCAACCACAACAAGTTTGTGTACGAGCGGTACGGGCGCGACATGGGGTGCGACATCCCCAGCGCAACCGACTATGTGCACGCATTACGTCCTCTGCTCGACCGCTTCGGCAACGAGAAGAACCTGACGATCATTCTGTTCACGCTGGACGAGACCTCGTACAGCCGCGAGCTTGCGCCGCTGGCCGGCCACTATCCGTGCCTGCGCCTGGGCCCGTCGTGGTGGTTTCATGACAGTCCCGAGGGCATGATGCGGTTCCGGGAGCAGGTGACGGAGACGGCAGGGTTTTACAACACGGTTGGATTCAATGACGACACGCGCGCGTTTCTTTCCATTCCGGCGCGGCATGACGTGGCGCGGCGGATTGACTGCGCTTTCCTTGGCCGGCTGGTCGCCGAGCATCGCCTGGAGGAAGACGAAGCGCACGAACTGGCGCACCAGTTAACGTACGATCTGGTCAAGAAGGCATACCGCCTGTGATCCAGCCAGGGGCCAGGCAGTTCGCCGGTGGCGGCTGCAGGCTTCTCACCGGGGAATCCGCTCGTTGATGGCCGTTATCGTTCTGGCGTTGCAGAGAAATAGAAAGTGAGTTTGCCCTATGAGTCTCTATTGTTCCGTCGGCAGCGTTGACACAGATCTTTCGATGCAGGAGCTCAAAGATCTGCTGAATGAAGGTCTGGCCAAACTGGGCCCACGACAAAAGGTTCTCGCGGTGCCACCGGACCAGAGCCGCGAGCACTCGCGCGCCGGCGAACTGACGCGCTTTGCATGGGAGCACTACGGCGAACGGCTGAAGGCGGTGCTGCCGGCGCTGGGCACGCACACTCCGATGCGGCCGGACCAGATCTCCCACATGTTCGGCGGCATGCCGCAAGAACTGTTCCGCGTTCACAACTGGCGCACCGACATCGAGACGCTCGGCGAGCTGCCCGCATCGTTCATCGAACAGCAATCAGAGGGCAAGCTCAGCTACACATGGCCGGCCCAGGTCAACAAGCTCATCTCGCGCGGCGGCTTCGATCTGATTCTCTCCATCGGCCAGGTGGTGCCCCATGAAGTCATCGGCATGGCGAACCACGCCAAGAACATTCTCATCGGAACGGGCGGAAGCGAAGGCATCAACCGCAGCCACTACCTTGGCGCGGTCTACGGGATGGAACGCATCATGGGCCGGGCGATTAACCCGGTGCGCAATGTTCTGAACCGAGCCTGCGATGAATTCCTGAAGGAACTGCCGATTGTCTACGTGCAAACGGTTGTCGGCCGCCGCCAGGACGGGAATCTTGCCGTGCGCGGGATCTACATCGGCGACGATCTGGAGTGCTTCCTCAAGGCCTCCGAACTGAGCCTCAAAGTCAACTTCGAGATGCTCGACCGCCCGATCAGGAAGGCCGTGGTGTTCCTCGATCCCAGCGAATTCCACTCCACCTGGATCGGCAACAAGGCCGTTTATCGCACGCGCATGGCGCTGGCGGACGGGGGCGAGCTGATCGTCCTGGCTCCGGGCGTGCATGAGTTCGGCGAGGACAAGGGAATCGACGCGATGATCCGCAAATACGGTTATCGCGGAACATCGGCCACCCTGAATGCGGTGAAGGAAAATGCCGACCTTGCAGCCAACCTGAGCGCGGCGGCGCACCTCATTCATGGCTCCTCCGACGAACGCTTCAAGATCACGTGGTGCCCGGCCAATCTCAGCCGCGAGGAGGTTGAGAGCGTCGGCTTTGCGTACGGCGAGCTCAACGCGATGACCAGGCAATACGATCCGCAAAAGCTGGCCCACGGCTGGAATCAGGTAAACGGCGAGGAGATTTTCTTTGTCGCGAACCCGGGCCTGGGACTTTGGGCGCATCGGAGCCGTTTTGAAGGAGCGGCGTAGCGGCATTGCAAGAGACGGATTGATGAACGACTCCGACGGCCGGGAGGTCAACGGAGGCTGGAAATGCCGGGGGTCAGTTAAGACTGCGCGAAAAAATCGCGGTTGATGCAGCAGTCGATAGCCCCGGCGGAGAGCTAGACTGCGGCGGTACGGTGCGCATCCAACAACATACACGACAGGAAGGTTATGGCGAATCCGGGACTTAAGCTGAATAAATTCTCAGTTGGCGTGGGCGACCGTTTTGCCCATCAGGCCAAGGCGCAACTCCAGGCCTGCATGCGGGCTCTCGACCACGGGCTTGAAGTGGCGCCCGTATGGAACAAATCCAACCGCGAGCACAATATCATCGGCTCGGAACCATCCAGCGTCCGCGCCGCGGCCGACGCCGCCGTAAAGGCCCTGGGCTGGAAGCACGCTTACTTCTGCGATGCCGATCACATCACGGGCGCGACCGTACAGCGATTTCTTACCCCATGCGACTTTTTTACCTTCGATGTGGCCGACTTCATCGGCCAGCCCGCTGAAGCGCAGGAGATCGAGAGCTTCGTCAATCGCCATCCGGAGTTGAACGGCAGTATCGAGCTTGCGGGCGCCGAACAGCCATTCGAGATCACGCGGGAGCTGCTGGCGCAGACGGCGGCGAAGTTCCTTGCGGCGGTGAAGAAGGCCGGCGAGGTCTACCGCATCGTCCTGGCGGCCAAGGGCGCAGGCAACTTCATCCCTGAGGTTTCAATGGACGAGACCGACCGGGCGCAAAGCCCCGTCGAACTGCTCATCATTCTGGCCGCGATTGCCGACGAAGGCATTCCGGTGCAGACCATTGCGCCCAAGTTCAGCGGCCGCTTCAACAAGGGCGTGGACTACGTGGGCGATGTCAAGCTGTTCGAGCGCGAGATGGCCCTGGACGTGGCCGCCATCGCTTATGCGGTCAAGCAGTACGGACTGCCTGAGAATCTCAAGCTGAGCGTGCACTCCGGCAGCGACAAGTTCTCCATCTATCCGGCGATCTACGCGACCATGCAGCAATTCAACGTGGGCGTGCATCTGAAGACCGCCGGCACCACCTGGCTCGAAGAGCTGATTGGCCTTGCCGAAGCGGGCGGCGAAGGTCTGGCCCTCGCCAAGGCAGTCTACGCCGAGGCGCTCGCCCATCAGGACGAGCTGTGCGGGCCCTATGCGACGGTGATCGACATCGATTCAGCCAAGCTGCCCTCGGCCGCCGCAGTGAACGGCTGGAGTTCGGAGCAATATACGTCGGCGCTGCGCCATGTTGAGCGCGACCCGGCATACAATCCCAGCCTGCGACAGTTATTGCACGTTGGATTCAAGGTTGCCGCCAAGATGGGGCCACGCTACCTGAACCTGCTCGAAGCCAACGAAGACGTCATCGCACGGAATGTGACCGAGAACCTGTACGACCGGCATATCGCTCCGGTGTTTCTTGGCCGCACAATCTAAGAAAGCCGCAGACAGCAATCCGAGGTCGGATCGGCCGGGGCTCCGGCCGCCTGCCGTCTGCGGCGCCCTGTTCGCGGTCCGACGTTTCCTGTTACCCTGAAGGCCGAAGTCAGTTCCCCATGGAGATCGGATGAACCCTCAGTTGTTCAGCCTTGAAGGCAAGATTGCAGTTGTAACCGGAGGTACGTCGGGAATCGGCCGGGCGTTAAGTCTGGGGCTGGCCGATGCGGGAGCGCACGTGATTGCCTCGGCGCGGCGGCAGGAGCAGGTGGACTCCACGGCGCAGGAGATTGAAGCGCGAGGCCGTAAAACCCTCCGCGTGGCTTCCGACGTTGGCGAAAGAGCTTCACTGGAAAAGCTGAATGCCGCCGCGATCGAGGCCTTCGGCAAGGTGGATATCCTGGTGAACTGCGCGGGCATGATCAAGCGCACGCCGACGCTCGATCTGGCCGAATCCGAGTGGAACAACATCATCAACGTGAATCTTACGGGCACGCTGCGCGCCTGCCAGGTTTTCGGCAAGTCCATGCTGGAGCGCGGGTATGGGCGTATCGTCAATATCGCCTCTCTGAACAGCTTTGTCGCGCTGAGCGAAGTGGCGGCCTACGCGGCCAGCAAGGCCGGGGTAGCCTCGCTTACGCGCTCACTGGCGGTCGAGTGGTCAAAGAAGGGCGTTACGGTAAACGCCGTGGCGCCGGGCGTCTTTCGCACCGACCTGAATGCGCAACTGCTTGACTCGACGCCCCGCGGACAGGAACTGCTGATGCGCACGCCGATGGCGCGCTTCGGCAAGACGGAAGAACTCATCGGCGCCGTTGTCTACCTTGCCTCCGACAGCGCTTCGTTTGTTACGGGCCAGGTTCTGGTGGTTGACGGCGGCTTTCTGGCCAGCGGCGTCAATCAATAAGCGCACCGATCCACGGCGCAGGTCTAACGCAGGGTTTCTACCGGCGCCGGATCCATATCGGCATAATCCTGGTTCTCGCCGCCCATGCCCCAGCAGAAGCTGTAAGCGCGCGTGCCCACGCCGCAATGCACCGACCATCCGGGCGAGACGACGACCCCACGGTCGGCGATTACGATGTGCCTGGTCTCCGCGGGCGGCCCCATGAAGTGCATCACGCGCGCATCCCGCGCCACGTTAAAGTACATATAAACCTCAGAGCGGCGCATGTGCGTGTGGGGCGGCATGGTATTCCAGTTGCTGCCCGGGGCCAGGTGCGTTACGCCCATCACAAGCTGGCAGCTTCGCGCGCCCTGCAGGTGAATGTATTTGCAGATCGTGCGCTTGTTGCAGGTCTCCAGGCTGCCGAGCTCGGTCGGGGTTGCCTCATCCTTGCGCACCAGCGCCACAGGATAAGCGGCGTGGGCCGGATAGCTCAGCAGGTAAAAGACCGCGGGCGCGCTCTTGTCCTTCGACGCGAACGAGACCTGCCTGTTGCCGCGGCCGATGTAAAGCACGTCGAGATTGTTCAGCTCATAGCTCTGGCCTTCCACGGTGATCGTGCCCGCGCCGCCGATATTGAGCGCGCCCAGCTCGCGCCGTTCCGTAAAATACTCCGCGCGCAGATCGGGATCGGCCGGCAGATCGAGCGGCGCATCGAGCGGCGCGGCAAAACCCACCACCGAGCGGTCCAGATCGACATAATTGAAACGAATCGCGCCGGGCTCGCAGAGCGAATCCAGCAAGAAGGTCTCGCGCAGTTCATCGGTGGTCATGCGCGGATAGCGCACGGGATCAGCCATTAGTACAGTCTTCATCGATCATCTCCTGGAAACAGCCTGCCGCTAACGACATTGAGCGGGCTGCTCAGCGGTGCACATCGGCATTACATTTATCATGCGATCGGCAGCAGGCATCTCGCGCACTCGATCAGTGACAGCGTCGTTGCGGCAACAACTCCATTTTACTGCGGCCGCAGGCCGTGATTGCAGAGCAAGAAGAGGATGGACGGCGACTGGAGCGAAAACCGCGCTTGCCTGGAAGACAGGCCATGCTAAACTTTACGCGAGCCTCAAACCCCAACAGCATCAAGACGACAAACGGAGCAGCGGGTGAAAAACCTTTTGAGAGGTTTGATATCCAGGCCTGTCACGCAACGCTGCTTCATGCAGATGCTCAAGCTGTGCCACGCGGGGATGAACTATGGCGGAGGACATTCGCCGGCCGACAGTGGAGAGCGCAATGCGCTTGCGCTGGTTCGCAAGTCGGTCGATCCATCCCTTGGCCTCACTCTCTTCGACATCGGCGCCAACGACGGCGAGTACCTGAAGCACGCTCTGGAGATTCTCGGAGACCGGGCAAAAATTTATGCTTTTGAACCGCAGGCCCTGTGCCACGAACGGCTGTGCGCGCGGTTTGCGAGCGAATCCCGGGTCGAACCGATTAAAGCTGCGTTAGGGAGCGCCACAGGAACGGTCGAGCTCTTTGCAAAGGCGGCAGGCGAGTCAACGGCCTCGCTGCACCGCAGCACGATCGCCGGCCAGGCAGTTTCAGAGATCGTGCAGATGACAACCGTCGACGAGGTCTGCCGCGAAAAGAAAATCGGGCGGATCGATCTGCTCAAGATCGACACTGAAGGGAATGATATCGACGTAATCGCAGGCGCTGCGGCCATGATCGAGGCGGGCTGCATCGCGTTTATCCAGTTTGAGTTTGGCGATCCTTTTCTTCATACCCCCTTTCACTTCCTCAACCTGTGGAACCGGCTTTCTCCGCGCTATACCATCCACCGTATTCTCCGGCACGGCCTCACTGAGGTGCGCGCTTACTCTGCCGACCTCGAGATCTACAAGGTAGCCAATTTCCTCTGTGTACTGAGGCGCTGAAGCCGGCGAGGCACGGGACGGCCGGCTGCGGAGGTTGCCGGCCGCCGCGGAATCGCCTTACTGCGCGGGCGGCTCCGGAAGCTTGGTCGGATCCCAGTTGTCGGGGCCGCGCAAAAAGACCTTCGGCTCATACTGCGCCGCCTGCTCCGGCGTCAGAAAATGGGCATGGGGATCGCGCTGGCCGCGCTGTGCGCCCGGTCCGCTGGAGTCAAACTCCGCGTAGTAGGCGGTGTCCAGCCAGTGGGTCTGCCCGGGATGCCATTCCCGCCAGCCCGCGGGATCAATCTTGTCGTCCATCCGGGTATGCAGATAAATCACGGTCGAGTAAGGACGCCACGGCCGGCCGAGAAATACCGAGCCCGTCACATCGGGATCGGCGGTCAAGCGGCACCCGTCGATTACAAAGCCCGAATCCTGCTGCGGATAATGCTTTGACTGCGCGGTGATGAAGCCTCCGTTGTGGGGCGTCGAATGGATCTCGCAGTTCTCAAATACCGCCTTGGAATCGCCGAAGATAAAGTCGACA
>JAKCDN010000125.1 GCA_021841795.1 Acidobacteriota bacterium
GCGCGCCAGCATGGTCTCTCCGCGCCGCAGCGCCAGGCGCCACAGCACGCCGAAAAATGCCAGCGGCGCCAGCGCCCCCAGCCACTCGTACCATGTCCACTTGTACAGGTAGAAGTAGCGGCGCGTATCCAGCGCCTTGCGCCAGCTCCGGTCGCCCGATTCCAGAACCCAGCGCAGCGGCATCCCAGCCGCCATCGATCGCTCCAGCCGCCGTCCCCCACCGGGGATGCGGTCCGTAAGCGTCAGCGCCAGAAACAGCGCGAACGAGATCCCGAACACGGCCATCAGCGGATGCATGGCAAACGCCAGCGCCAGCAGCGCCGCCGCCTGCCCGCGTCTACCGTCCAGGATCCGCCACACCGCCAGCAGAATCATGGCCGTGGCCAGGGTGCGCGGATGCAGATGCTGGTCCGCCATGTAAAGCGCCGTGCCCGTCACCGGCAGCGTAAACATGGCCGCAACCGCCGCCACGCCGCCCCAGCGCGCGCTCTCCTCGCGGAACAGCAGGTTCGCGATCTTCTTTACCGCCCACAGGATCAGGAATAGTCCTGCCAGTTGCCACAGCAGTTCGGCCCACGCCAGCGGTATCCCGGTCCAGCGCACAAAATGCGCCATGAATCCGTCGAAGATCGTGGCCTGCATCTGCAGGCGGAAGAAATTTGCGTTGTACGGAAACAGCCGCGGATTCAGGTCCGCCTTCACCGCGCTCAGGTAGATTCCATCGTCTTCCAGACCGGGATGGTACCCCATCACCAGGAATCCCAGCAGCGTGAAAAGCAGGACGCCGGGCAGATCGGAAGAGAGGCGGATGCGTCGCAGCAGCGATTCGCTCTCGGTTTCCACAACAGGTGCTACGCAATGCGCCACAAGACATAGAATACCGGAGCCTACCCGGCATTCCCGCACCCTCCGCCGCTCCCGGTCACAGTTGCGGCAGCAAGGTGCGCAGCAGCAGGAATCCAGCCACGCCGGCAAAGAACACCAGCGCCATCCGAATCCCCGGCTCGCGATTCACCTCCGGCACCAGGTCCGTCCCGGCCACATACAGCGCCACTCCGGCAGAGACCGGCAGGCCGTACGGAACCCAGCGCGGCGCCAGTTGAATCACCAGCACCCCGGCCAGCGTGGCCGCGGCCAGCACCACGGCCGAGTAGAAGGCCGTCGCCCGGCTGCGTCCGCTCGCCAGCATGACGCTCGCCATCGTGAACCCCTCCGGCGCCTTGTGCAGCAAAATGGCCAGAAAGATCAGCCAGCCCAGCCAGTTTGAAAGCGCAAACCCCGAACCGATCGCGACCCCGTCGAACAGCGAGTGCACTCCCAGACCGCCCAGCACCGAGTAGCCCGTGTGCCGCGACACAAACTCGCCGGCATGCGTCTCTTCGCCGTAGTGAAAATGCGCGTTGATGGTGTGCTCCAGCAGATGCATCGCGCAATAGCCTGCCATGATCAGCGGCGGGCCCAGGCGCGCACTCAGCCGTATGCTCTCCGGCGTCATCTCCAGCAGCGCCGTTGACATCAGAAAGCCCGCTCCCAGCGCCACAAAATAGCGCAGATAGCGGTCCACTCCCCGTGCGCGCACCAGCACCAGCCCCCCGGCCACATCAGCCAGCGCGGCAATGGCTCCGAGAATCAGTGAGGTCTTCAGCATCGCACGCAATTCATCAATCACGCACCCTGGAGCCGGGCGCAATGGTTTCATGCCTGCCGAGCGATATTCCGCGCCCGCAAGGCAGATTCGCATGCGACGGCCTGCTCTCCGTTCCGCAGCCGCCGCTTCCCGCCGGTTTCATCCGCTATGCCGGATGTGCAGCACATCGCCATCCTGCACCACGTATTCTTTCCCTTCCAGGCGCAGCGTCCCTTTGGCCCGCGCGGCCGCCTCGGAACCGGCTTCGAGCAGGTTGTCCCAGCGAATCGTCTCCGCGCGGATAAAGTGATGCTCCAGATCGGAATGAATCGCTCCTGCCGCCTGCGGCGCCTTCGATCCCAGCGTTACCGTCCATGCGCGGCACTCGTCTTCGCCCGCCGTGAAGAAGCTGATCAGCCCCAGCAGCTCGTAGCTCTTGCGGATCAGCCGCACCAGCCCGCTTTCGTGCAGCCCGTAGCTCTCCAGGAAGTCCGACGCCTCCGCGTCGTCCATCTCCGCCAGCTCCGCCTCCACTCTGCCGCAGATGGCGGTCGCTCCGGCGTTTGGCCGCTGCGCGATCGCTTCGAGCTTGTACTTGCTCACGGCCGCTTCCAGATCGGCGCCCAGGGTTCCGCTCTCGCTCACGTTTAACACATACAGAATGGGCTTCTGCGATAAAAACATGAATCCGCGGATCAGCTTCTTCTCCTCCGCGGTCATCTCCAGCTCGCGCAGCGGCGTCTCTTGCTCCAGGCATGCCTTTGACCGCAGCAGCAGCGCGTGCTCGCGCTCCAGATCGCTGGTGCGCGCCTTCTTCAGGTCCTTCTCCACCCGCTCGATGCGTTTCTCCACCTGTCCCAGATCGCTCACGATCAGGTCGAACTCAACGTTCTTCGCATCCCGCAGCGGATCGATCGGGCCCTCGCGCGGCACCGCCTCGTTCTCGAATGTGCGCAGCACGTGGATCAGCGCGTCCACATTGCGCAGATTGGTCAGAAAGCCGGTCTCTTTCAGCGCCTCCTGCCCGATGGCCGCCACGTCCACATACTCCACTGAAGCGTAGGTCGTCTTCTTGGGCGAGTACAGGGCAGAGAGCTTGTCCAGCCGCTCATCGGGCACGCGCGCCACGCCCACGTGCGCCTCGCGCGGATTGGAAAATCCGTGCTCCTCGATCTTGGCCTTGGTCAGAATCTTGAAGAGTGAAGTCTTGCCCACCTGCGGCAGGCCTATAATTCCCGTTTTCATCGTCGTTCCATCGCGGCCCGCGGAGATTTTCTACTATGCTTCGAGCCTCTTCGATGATACAGGAGTCATGCTCCGGCGCCGGACGGCCAAAGAGCCCCTCACACGCGCGAACTCTCCGCCCACGCAATTAGCACCACGGTCGCCAGCCCCAGCAACAGCACCGATTCCTCGACGTAGGTGCTGCGCCGATGCAGACGGTTGAAGTGCACTGTAATCGGGTTCGCCGTATCCATCGTGTCGATGGCGCCGCCCGCCGCCATGCGGTCCCGCTCCATCGCCGGGATGATCCCGAACTGCGAGTAAACCGTGCCCGCGATCATCGCCACCACAAACGCCATCGGCGCCAGCACCGCGCGCGGTTTGTAGATGCCCCAGGCCGGAGCCAGCGCCAGTACCGCCAGCGCCACCATCCCCGCCACCAGCCCCATGCCATGCAGGATGCGCAGAAGATGGCCCACGATCGTGCCCGCCGTGTGCGTGTCCGGGCGCAGCGTATTGAAGGTGATCGCCGCAACCACCGGGAAGAAGATCTCCGCCCCCATCCACACAATCAGAGACAGAAAAAGCAGCGCGCGTAAAAGTGTCTTCATTCTTCAGGAACCGTGGACCGAAAATCGCTTTCAAAGGAGATGCTGCGGCGGATCGCGGTCGGCGATCGTCAGCCGAGTACAGTCTATCCGAGCCGGCCGCTGCGGCACGGCCCGGTTTCAACTTCACGACTTCTTCAGCGCCCGCTTCAGCACCGTCTCCAGCGCCGCCTTCTGCTCGGCGTAGTCCTTGCCGTCCAGCGTTCCCGCAATGCGCTCGCTCTCCAGCGCGAACAACTCATCTTTCAGCGCGTTCAGCAGCGCCGCGTGCTTTCCCGCCGGCGTTGCCGCGGCCGCATGGGCCGCCGCCGCTGCTGCCGTGCCCCCGGGCACGCCCGTTCCGCCCGTCACCGGCCGGCGCAGCAGGAAGGCCGCCACCGTCGCCAGCAGCAGCGCCAGTCCGCTCAGAATCCACCACTTGTACTTCGATAGCGGATCGGGCGTGTTGATGGGCTCCCCGATGCCTCCGCCCGGACCGCTCTGCGCGGCGCCGCCCTGGCTGCTATCGCTCTGCGCTCCCTGGTCGTCGCGCGGGAACGAGCCCGTCCCCGTGACCGTAAACGTCAGCGCCTTGCCGGGATCTGCGTTCTTCAGCAGAAACGTCTGCACCCCCGGATCCTGCGGCGACGACTGAAACCCCGCGCCGCTGAAGCTCATCGACTTCGGCAGCACCACCCACACCGTATCCGCCGGCAGCGTGATTGCCGATTGGAAGGTGTACTTGCCGCTGTCGTATGGCAGCGTATATTCGATCTGGAAAAGCGTGCCCTTGCCGTCCGCATCCGGCTGGATGGGAAAGTTGAACGAGTAATGGCCCGTGGCTCCGTCCGGATCGAGCTTCACGCTCGTCGGCAGGCTGCTTGATCCCGGCCGCTGCGCCGAAACATCGCCCAGCACCGCATGCTCCGGCAGAACCACTTCAAAGGATCGCTTGCTCCACTGCGTCCGCGCCGGCGCGCTCTCGTTGTGCACGTCGTAGCGCTCCACCACCCGCAGTTGCCCGTTGTTGGTCTCGATCCCCGTCACGTGCTCGGCAATGTTCACGCCGTCCACCTTCGGCGCCACGTCGTACACCGCGATGTTGCCCGTGCCACCGCCCTGCGGAGCGGCCGCAAAGTAGTCGGCGCCCTCGTGCGTCACGCGAACCAGATAGGGACTGCTCCCCGGCAGATCCAGCGCGTAGTGCCCGCTGCCATCCGTGGTCGCGTGGCCCACTTCGCTCATGCCCGACATCGGCTCCAGCAGCGTTACCGCGTCGCCTGCCGCCGGCTTGCCGGTGGTCTTGTCCGTCACTGTGCCGCTCACCGTCGCGGCCTGCGCCAGCGCTCCGCTCAAAAAAAAGATCACTGCCAGACTTCGCACCGCATCAAACGTCGATTTCATCGCTCTCATTTCGTTCCTTTGGTCAATCGCTGCGCCCGTTTACCCTTGCAATACGTCGATCTCTGCCAGCAGTTGCGCGGTCTCGTGCTCAAGAGCTGCCCGCTGCACCTTGAAGTCCTCTTCCGGATACTTGCCCGCGCGGTATTCGAAGTTCAGATCGCGCAGGTTCTCGTAGAGCTGCTCCTTGCGCTCCAGCAGAAAGTCCAGCCGTGTCTTCTCCTTCTGGCTCGCGAATGAGTTCTCCGGCCAGAACGTGTAAACAAACAGCGCAAACAGAAGAAACAAGCCCGCAATCAGGCCCTCGGTCTCGGTCATCGCTCACAGTCCTCCATCGCTGTCCGTCTCCCGGCGTATCCGATCGATCCGCTCCTGCTCCACGGGGTCCAGCGCCGCCGCTTCTCCGGCCGCAGCGGTCCGCAGCCTCCCGCGCAGCCCGCCCCAGCGGCGGATCAGCAGAATCGTTCCCAGCAGCGCCGCCGCAAACACCGCGAACGGCGCAATCCACGCCACCAGGTTGAATCCCGTCGTCGGCGGAGCCGCCAGCACCGTCACCCCGTATTTGGCGGCAAAGCCGTCCAGAATCTGCTGATCGCTCAGCCCCGAGGCAATCGCCGCGCTCAGCTCGTTGCGCATCCGGCCCGACTCCGGACAGCCCACATGGTTGCACTCGCCCAGCAGTTGCGCGCAGCCGCACGTGCACATCAGCCGATGGCCCAGATTGGTAAAGCGCGCGCCCGCATCCGTCGCCCCCAGTGAAAAACACAGCGCCACCGCCAGCAGCAGCGCCTCGGCCACTCTGATCCTGCCGCTCCAGCCTGCGCGCGTGCCGACGCGGCGCTGGTTGCGGCCAACAGCTTCGCTGGTCGCCGGCGGCATCAGTCGCCCCCCTTGATTGCCTGTGTCAGCGGCGTCGCCTGGGCCAGCGGCACGCGCACGGCCGCCGTCGCCGGCGACAGGCTCGGCATCAGCGCAACCGCCGTCCCCATGACGATAATCAGCAGGCCGAACCAGATCCAGCCCACCAGCGGATTCAGGAAGGCCTTGATAATCGGCTGCCCCGTATCCGGATTCGTCCCCTCATACACCACGTAAAGATCCCACTCCGGCGTCGAGTGAATCGTGACCATCGTCTGCGGCTGGCCGCTGGCGTGGTATACCCGCTTCTCCGGCGTAATCTGGAAGGCCTTCTTGCCGTCCTTGTACACATTCAGTACCGCGTAGTCCGAGTCGTAGTTGTCGTTCGAGTCCTGCGTGAATCCGGTGCACTCCAGCGTGTACGGCCCCACGCTCATGCGGCTGTGCAGCCCCAGTTCGCTCTCCGTGTTGCGGTTGAATGCCGCGCCGCAGAGCCCCACAACCACCACCACCACGCCGATGTGCACCAGGTAGCCGCCGTAGCGCCGCGTGTTCCGCCGCACCAGAAGCCACAGCGCCGCAAACAGGTTTCTCCCCGTCTGCCTCATGATCACCGCCGCCCCGCGCAGAAACTCTGACAGAATCGCCGTCAGCACCGCCGCCGCCAGTGAGAATCCCACCAGCGCGTAGAAGCTTCCCGTGCTGAACGTCCCACCCTTCCACGGGTTCGCTCCCGCCGCCAGACACACGGCCACCGTCGCCCAAAGCGCCACCACCGGCAGCACGAAGTTCCGCTTGACCGCCTTCAGTGAGGTGGCGCGCCACGGCAGCAGCGGCCCCACGCCGGTAAGAAACAGCAGAAACAGCCCGATCGGCACCGCCACGTTGTTGTAAAACGGCGCGCCCACCGTCACCTTGCTGCCTTCCACAAACTCTGAAAGGATCGGGTAGAGCGTCCCCCACAAGATCACAAAGCAGGCCGTCAGCAGCACCAGGTTATTGAACAGGAAGCTCGACTCCCGGCTCACCAGCGATTCCAGTTGGTGCTCCGTCTCCAGGTGGCTGCGCTGCAGCACATACGTGAAGATGCACACCGTCACCACGATCACCATGAAGACCCAGAACCAGTTGCCGATCGACGACTGCGCAAAGGCGTGCACCGAGCTCACCAGGCCTGCCCGCGTCAGCAGCGTTCCCAGCAGCGTCAGCAGAAACGTGGAGAAGATCAGCCACACATTCCAGCTCTTCATCATCCCCTTGCGTTCCTGCATCATCACCGAGTGCAGAAATGCCGTCCCCGTCAGCCACGGCATAAAGCTGGCGTTCTCCACCGGATCCCAGCCCCAGTAGCCGCCCCAGCCCAGCACCGCATAGGCCCAGTGCATGCCCAGAAAGATGCCGCAGGTCAGGAACAGCCACGTCACCATCGTCCACGTCCGCGTAATGCGGATCCACTTCTCGCCCGGGTAGCGCATCATCAGCGCCCCCAGCGCAAACGCAAAGGGAACCGAAAAGCCCACATAGCCCAGATAAAGCAGCGGCGGATGGATCACCATCTCCGGATACTGCAGCAGCGGGTTCAGTCCGTTGCCGTCGTCCGGAATCGCTCCCTTCAGCAGCGAAAACGGCGGCGCCGCAAAGTTCAGCACCAGCAGGAAAAACACCTGCACCCCGGCCAGGATCGTCCCCGCGTAGGCATACAGCTTCACGTCCGTCTTATGCCGCAGACGCAGCACGAACCCGTAAATTCCCAGCAGCCACGCCCACAGCAGCAGCGAGCCCTCCTGGCCGCTCCACAGCGCCGCAAACTTGTACGGGATGGGCAGCGCCCGGTTCGAGTGCTCCAGAATATAGGTGATCGAAAAATCGTTGGTAAAGACCGACCAGACCAGCGCGAATGCCGCTCCGGTCACAGCCCAGAAACCGGCAATCCCGGCCCGGCGCGCCGTGTCCGCCAGGCGCTCCGGCGAAATCCGCGCCGTTTGGCCCGTAGCCAGAAGCCTTAACGCCAGCGCCCCTGCCAACAGGTTATAGGCGGCCAAAGCCAAAGCAAGAAGAAGACACAAACTCCCGAAGGCTGCCATGATGACTCCACGTTGATTTTCGCACGTGCGAGAGGGGAAAAGCAGACCACCCCGACCCTGCTATTCTCTATCCATCATAGGGCGGCTGCGTGTGACTTCGCTCACACCAATACGCTGAATGGAGCCCACGCCGGTCTGCGCGGCGCATCCTTGCCTCAACCTCTTCCCGGAACCAGGCTTCTTGCGCTGCGGTGGAGGAAAAACTCTGTGATAGGTGGGAATATGCCGGAGAGGGATATTCCGGCGTCGGCGCGCCGTCAGGCGACTGCGCTTTTGCGTCCGGCAAGCATCTCGCCTGTAAGGGTGAGCATCGTCTCCGAAGTGTAGGGCTTGGGCAGGAACACCACCCGCGGATAGGCGTAGTCGGCCTGTGTCTCTCGTGCTGTTCCAATCACCAGAACCGGAAGGTTCGGCATCCGCGAGCGCAACTCACCCACAAACGCCGGACCGCCTACCTCA
>JAKCDN010000126.1 GCA_021841795.1 Acidobacteriota bacterium
ACCATAGAGAGCAATGCTTACGGCCATGATGTGCGACCAGGGCAGAGCCACCAGCGCAAGGTCGCGCGGTCCCAGAAAAGCTCCGGTAAGCACAGTGGAAGCGCGCGCCCCCAGCAGCGCATTGCTCGACAAAGCCGCGCCTTTGGGGAATCCACTGGTGCCGGATGTGTGAAAGATGGCGATGGTCGCCGCCGGATCGATGAGCGCGGGTGCAAACACCGTCTGGGTCTCGCCGGCGCGCAGGAATCCGTCGAGTGTCTCCGGCGCTTCGTCGGCCTGGATCCACGTGCGCACATTCAGAGCCTGGCGGTCGCCGATGGTGCGCTCGAAGGCCGCCCGGTCGGTGACCAGAATCTCAGTGCCGCTGTCGGCCAGAATCCGCCGCACCTCGGCGAGCGAAAGCTGCGGATTCAGCGGAACCGCAATGCCTCCGGCGCGAATGATCGCCAGAAACCAGTGAAAGCATCTGCGATCATTGGTGCGGTAGATGGCAACAGTCTGCCCCGGGCGCAGGGCGACGGTCTGCCGCAGGAAGGCATCCATGGCACAGATTTCGGCGTACAGGCCGCTGAGACGAAAGGCGCCGGTGTCGTCCACGGAGACTTCACAGTCTCCCTTGCGCCGGATCAGCTCGTCGATCAGATTTGCCACCGTGACTTTGCGGTCGCGGGCAAGCCGATAACGTAAGGCGATGCTCATGACGCCGAGACCGGCTTGCGGCCCCATTCGCTGGCCACACAGTAGTTGAAAAGACGATCGAGATAATCGAGAACGGGAGGAGGGGTGACGCCGGCGGGCATCAAAAGCCGCTCGGCATTGCTGGTGTCGAATTGCATGCGCATCGTGAAGTAGTCCCGGTAGGCGCGCCCATCGCGCAGAACCCGGCGCTTGCGTCCCCACAGCGAGAGAAACAGAAGCGGCCGCAGCACGGCAAAGAAAAACCCGGGATCGACGTAGCGAGGCTCCGGGCCGTTAAAGTACTGCATGGCGCGATGAGCCACCTGGTCGATGGTGGCGCTGCCGTCCGGTCCCGCGCACAGATGCACGGCTGTCCCCATGGCGGCCTTGTCGAAGAGCAGCCTGGTCACGGCCTGGGCAACAAAATCCACGGGCACAATGTCCAGCACCGCGTCCGGATAACCGGGTACCGTGCGCCAGAGTCGCCGCGCGTAGATCTTCAGCGGCCAGTACATCATTTTGAAGCTGGACGTGACGCCGGTGCGGGAATCGCCCACGATAATACTGGGCCGCAGGATCACTCCCGGGAGCGAATCGAGGCGCGACCGTACCAGAGCCTCGGCTTCGGACTTGGTCTGCTCGTAGGTGTTGCGATAGTTTTGGCCGACGGCCAGCTCGTCCTCGCGCACCAGGCCGGAGCGTTCGCCCGCCACATAGGCGGTGCCGACATAGGCAAAACTTCGCAGTTGCCGCGATCCGGCGGCAAAATCGAGAATGTGGCGGGTGCCCTCCACATTGATCCGTCGCGCCTCGTCCAGCGAGTGATCGAAGCGCACGGTGGCCGCTGAGTGAATCACGCGGGTCGTCTCCGCCTGCAGGCGCTGGTACGTTTCCGCAGACAATCCGCACCCGGGCTGGCTGACGTCCCCGGAAACTACCTCGACGCGCGACCGTTCCGATGTGGGAACAAAGGAATCCGCGCGCTGACGGCCGGATTGTCCCGCCCGGTCGCGGATTAACAGCGCCAACCGTGCCCGCGGCTGCCGTTCCAGCAGCTCGCGCACCAGTTGCACGCCCAGAAACCCCGTGGAGCCTGTCACCAGGATAAGTTCTTCGCCGTTCATGCTGAAAACGACCTCCGCCTGCGATTCATCGATGCCAGCCGAAGTTGACCTGCGGAAGCCGATGCCCTGGGAAGGTCACGGACCATGGTCGATCAACACCGCTCCGATGTACTTGGTGCGCGTTCTCGCCCTCGGTGGAGCGATGTGACCCCTTTCATCTTACTGCAACGAGCAGTGGGCGCGTTGACGCCGGCAGGGCAGGGAAGATGGACGCGCAGGGAGCCGACGCGGCGGCGCTTGGCGCTGCCTGCCGCAGGCGCTGCAGATGCATTACCCGGCACGATGCGGGAATCGCAGGAAGTCGTGCCGCCGGCGCCGGCTCGGCCTGCCGGCGCTAGCGTGCTGATAGGCTCAGGCGCGCAGGATTGGAAGAGCCGGATCGGCTGCCCGCCCCAGCAAGGTCGCGGTAAACTGGCTCGCCGGCATGGGCTTGCCGAACAGATACCCCTGCACCTCGTCGCAGCGCAGTCCCACCAGCATATGGTGGTGGCGCCGCACTCCCCAACCCGTTTGCTCTTGCTCCCGACTCGCGCTTGAGCGTGGAGCATACAGCGCAGAGAAAAATTCCAGCCAATGAGATAACTAATCCTTTAGTTGTTGCGTCTATAGGATTACAGGAGCGAAGAGCTCACTGAGTGGACCAGAGGAGTCGCCCGGTTTTCCATGCCGCCAAGAAAATCCAATACGCTGACCGAGGCGGAGCTGAGGTTGATGAAGATTCTTTGGCGGAGGGGCGAGTCTGCGGTGACGGACCTGGTGGCGGCGCTGCCCGAAGACGAGCCGTTGGCGTACAACTCGGTGCTGACAACGATTCGGATTCTGGAGCAGAAGGGGTATGTGTCGCACCGCCAGGAGGGCCGCGCCTTTGTATACCGTCCGTCGGTGGCCGAAGGCGATGCCAGCCGGTCAGAGGTGCGGAATGTTCTGAGCCGGTTTTTCGGCAACTCGCGCGAACAACTTGTGTTATCTCTCTTAGGCGATGATGGCATTACGGCGGAAGAACTGGACCGGCTGAAAGCGGCCATCGAGAGCGCCGCGGCGGACAAAGGGAGCGAGGGCTGAATGTTCCTGACTCTGATGGGCGAACCGGGGCATGCAGCGCTGTTGGCGGCCGCCAATTGGCTTGAAAGTGTTGCCGGCAAGGCGGCGCCGGCGGCGATCTCGGCTGTATGGCAAGGGATGACGCTTGCAGTTGTTCTGGCCATCAGTCTGAAGCTGGCATCGCGTATTCATATTCATCTTGGGGCGGCGCAGCGTTTCACGGTGTGGCTGGCGGCGTTTGCCGCGGTTGCAGGGCTGCCTCTTTTTCCTTGGTTCTCTGGCGGTGCGGCGTTTAGCCATGCGGCTCACATGCCGGGCGATGCGACGGCAGGCGCAGCGTGGCAGAGGTTTCCGCATTTCCAACTGGACGACCGCTGGGCGCTTGCGATTGTGGGGTTATGGTTCGCCGCCACGCTGGTGCGCGGCGTCAGACTGGGCGTTCATGGGTTGCGGCTGCGGCGAGTGTGGAGCGCGGCAAAGCCAGTGGAGGCAAACCCACAGCTGGGTGCGCTTCTGGAGGGCGGCTGCAGCGCGGGAGTTCGGCATTACCGGAACGCGGTGGAACTGTGCACGACAGAGGCACTGGACAGACCGGCGGTAATTGGATTTCTAACGCCACGGATTCTGATTCCCGAGTGGCTCTATGGACAACTAACTGCCGATGAGCTGAAGCAGGTGGTTCTGCACGAGGCGGAACACCTGCGCCGGGGCGACGACTGGAGCAATCTGCTGCAGAAGCTGGCGCTGGTGCTGTTCCCGCTGAATCCGGCACTGGCGTGGATCGAGCGGCAACTGTGCCGCGAGCGCGAGATGGCCTGCGATGAAGGTGTGGTGCAGCGTACGCTGGCGCCGTGCGCCTATGCGGCCTGCCTCACCAGCCTGGCGGAGCGCGGACTGGAGCGGCGGCGCGGGCAGGTGCTGGCGCTGGGAGTGCTCGGGAGCCGCTCGGAGCTTGTAGGCCGGGTTCTAAGCGTGCTGGCGCGCAAGCAGGCGCTTCATCCCCGGGCTGCGCGTGCCGTGGTGGGCGTGGTGGCGTGCGGACTGCTGTTGACGTCGATCGAACTGGTTCGCTGCCCGCAGATTGTGGCGTTTGTTTCCAAAGCGCCACTGCCACAGAGCCTGCCCGCCTCGATGCTGGCGCAGAACGATCGGGGATTCCGCGTGGTTGAGGCGCGCGCGGCGCTTCCGGCGAACAGCCGCGGAGCCGGCTTCGCGATGGCGCGCAGTATTGGCGATACGGACAGGCAGGCAGCGGCCGCACCCGGGTATGAGATGGCACGGACCCAGCAAGCGCAGGGGCGCGAGCCTCAGGTGGCTCTAGTCAAGGCCACGATGCAGCCCGCAGAGGCTGCCGGTCAGCAGGTGATCGTGCTGGCGGCGTGGGAAGAGGTGCAGATCGCACCGCGCGGCGACGGAGTGCAGGCGGACTACGACATGGGCACAGCAGCGCAGCCGCAGGCGGGCACGACGAACAGCGGGACAAGCGGCAAGAACGCGCCGGCGCAGACGATGCAAATCTCGGTAGCGCGCCTGGTCTTTCTGGTTCCGCAGCCGACACACGACAAAGCTTCCAGTTCCACATTGCCTCCAGCTCCCGCGCCTGAGAGCGGATGGCTGGTTCTTCAACTCTAACGAGCAGATTCAACCCCCAAGGGAGATCAATTATGACGACAACAACTAAATCATTAGTAGCAAGAATCAAGCGGCTCGCAGTTCCGGCCGGGATTCTCTCAACGCTTCTTTTCGTCGGCGCATTTGCGCTGGACTACAGCAAGGCACACGCCGCAGCCGCCGCGGCGGGCCCGATGGACGACGCGAGCGTTTCTTCGCTGGTGGCGCTGGACAATGCGGTGGAAGCAGTGGCTGCGCGGGTGACTCCGGCGGTGGTGACGGTGGAAGTGACGTCGCGGGTGTCGCCGGATGAGCAGGTGGACGACAACGGCGGCGGACAAGGCCAAGGGGCAGGCGGCCTGAATCCGCAGGATCTACCACCGGGATTCCAGCAGTTTTTCTTTGGCCGAGGCGGGATGCAAGGGGCGAAACCGCAGCCGCAGATTGAGCACGGCGTGGGCAGCGGAGTCATTATCTCGCCGGATGGATACATTGTGACCAACGACCACGTGGTCGATGGCGCGACGGAGATGCGGGTCACGCTGAACGACCGGCGGGTGTTCCCAGCCAAGCTGGTGGGTGTGGACAAGCTGAACGATCTGGCGGTGATCAGGATCGAAGCGAAGAATCTGTCGAGCGTTCCGTGGGGCGACTCGGCGAAGCTGCATCCGGGGCAGACGGTGCTGGCCTTTGGCAGCCCGTTCGGATACTTCCAGTTTTCGGTGACGCGCGGCATTATCAGCGCGCTGAACCGGCCAAATCCGTACACGGACAATCCGCGGAAACCAGGCGCGTTCATCCAGACGGATGCGGCCATCAATCCAGGCAACTCTGGAGGGCCTCTGGTGGATGCGCACGGCGAACTGATTGGAATTGACACCTTCATCATCACCAATAGCGGGCAGTTTGCAGGGGCGGGCTTTGCTATTCCGTCGGAGATTGCCAGGGCCTCAGTCGAACAGATCATCAGGACCGGAACGGTGCATCACGGCTATCTTGGGCTGAGCATGAACGACGTAACACCCGACAACGCGCAGTTCTTTAATCTGCCAGACGCGACGGGAGCCATCGTCAGTCAGGTTACGCCGGACTCTCCGGCCAGCAGCGGCGGACTGAAGAATGGCGATGTATTACGGGAACTGAACGGCAAAAAGATTGTGGACGGGAGCGCGCTGCAGGTTGCGGTGAGCGAAACTGCGCCGGGAACCCACATCGATCTGGGAATTTTGCGTGATGGAAAGCCCGAAACTCTACACCTAGTTGTAGGTGAGTTTCACAAGCAGGCGACCGAAGAGGCCGTGAACGACGGATCGGGCTCGCAGCACGGCCGCCTGGGGCTAACGGTTGCCGACCTTTCACAGGACGTGCGGCAGCAACTTCATGTGCCGGACGAGGTGAAGGGCGCGGCGATCGCACAGGTGCGGCCCGGAAGCGCAGCTGACGACGCCGGACTGGCCCCCGGAGAGGTGATTCTCGAGGTGAATCGCCACCCGGTGACGGATGCAGACAACTTTGTGAGCCAAGTTCACTCCGTGCCGCAGGGGAAGGACATTCTGCTGCTGGTGTGGGCGAACGGCGGTGCGAGCTACCGCGTGGTGCATCCGGCGGAGAACCCGGAGAGCGGCATGTAGGTGGGTAGCGGAGAGAACGGGGCAGGCGCAGTTGAGCCTGCCCGAGCAAGTTAGCTGACATCTTGCAGCTTTTGCCTGCCGCGGAACCACGGGCGGAAGACGCCGGACGCGGTGGGACGGTGAATCCGGTGGCTGCAAGAGGGGCTGGAAAGACAGGCGGGAGGACGCCGAAGAGGTTGCCCGGGAAGCTCACGGCGACTCGGGTAACTTGGGCGCCCAACTCAGAGTCGGGGGGACGAAAGAGTTGGGCGCCGCGTCATGATTGTCGTGAGACGAAGGCTGCCGGTATACCGAGCAGCGATTGAGCGGGCCGGCCACCGATTGAGAGCGACAGGCGAAGCAAGCTCCGCAGGTTATGCTTTACGCGCGCGGACGGCTTCCTTGGCTTGAGCTTCGCCTCCGGCGGGGACTTCAGGTACATCCGCCTTGGCCGCGCCGATGTTCAGGCGCTTGCGCAGTTCAGCATCCATCCGTGCGAAGACCTCGCGATTTTCCTTGAGAAAGCTGCGTGTGTTTTCGCGGCCCTGGCCGATGCGCTCGCCATCGTAGCTGTACCAGGCGCCGGACTTCTCCACAATATTGTGGGTCACCGCAAGGTCGAGGACATCGCCCTCGCGGCTGATGCCTTCGCCGTAGAGAATGTCGAACTCCGCCTCGCGGAAGGGCGCGGCGACCTTATTCTTGACGATTTTGACTTTGGTGCGCGAGCCGACGACCTGATCGCCTTCCTTGACGGCGGCGATGCGGCGAATGTCGATGCGGACGGAGGAGTAGAACTTGAGAGCGCGGCCGCCCGTGGTGGTTTCGGGGTTACCAAACATTACGCCGATCTTTTCACGGATCTGGTTGATGAAGACGAGGGCGGTGCGGGACTTTGAGACCGTACCGGTGAGCTTGCGCAGGGCCTGGGACATGAGGCGCGCCTGTAGTCCGACGTGGGAGTCGCCCATTTCTCCGTCGAGCTCTGCTTTGGGCACGAGCGCGGCGACGGAGTCGACGACGAGAACATCGATGGCTCCGGAACGGACCAGTGCTTCAGTGATCTCAAGAGCCTGTTCGCCGGAGTCCGGCTGCGAGACCAGCAGATTATCGACATCGACGCCAAGTTTTTTGGCATAGATGGGATCAAGGGCATGTTCGGCATCGACAAAGGCGGCCATGCCGCCCTGGCGCTGGGCTTCGGCGATGACCTGCAAGGTGATGGTGGTTTTGCCCGAGGACTCAGGGCCGAAGACCTCAGTGACGCGGCCGCGCGGAACGCCGCCGACGCCGAGCGCAGCGTCGAAGCTGATGGAGCCAGTGGAGATTACAGCGATGGGCAGGAGGGCTTCACGGGAGCCGAGGCGGACGATCGACCCCTTTCCGAACTGCTTCTCGATTTGTGAAAGGGCAAGTTCTACGGCTTTGGCGCGGTCATCAACGATGGCCATTGGGAGGGCTCCTCAGAAAAGACGCTCACCCTGCTGGATCCATGCATTTACGGGCAGGAAACAGCGAGGGGCATGATTTTGATTTCGAAGGGATTGTAGCAGGATGAGACGGAGAAAGATAGAAAAATAGGCGAAGAGACGGGGAATCCTCTCTGCAACATTGAATTGTCAGGCTCTGTAAGAGCATCTTGCATCGTTATGCTATTACTGCATCAAAATTTCAAATGATACTTTAGAAGACAAGTGATGTATCATGAATTGATGAGGACCACGATCACGCTTTCAGAGCAAAGTCACGAGTTTGCGTCCTACTTTGCCCGCGCACGGGGGATCACATTAAGCGCGGCCATCGATGAGCTGATCCGAAGAGCGGAAGCAGCGCCTCCGGCGCCTCTCCCCGCGATCGAATACTCGGAGATCGGCCTGCCGATGCTGCCTCGGACGGGGAGGACGATCACTTCCGCGACGGTGAAGAAGCTTGAAGAGGAAGAAGAGTATGCCCCGGCGAAATTTGCTTGATTTGAACGTGCTGATTGCACTGGCCGACCCGGAGCACATTCATCGCCAAAAGGCTGAGCGTTGGTTTCTCTCGGCTGGCAAGGAGGACTGGGGCATCTGCCCGCTGACCGAAGCGGGCTTCATCCGCGTTGTAACGAATCCCGCGATGCGGCCGGCC
>JAKCDN010000127.1 GCA_021841795.1 Acidobacteriota bacterium
GACCTCGCGCTCCTGAAATTCCGCGCCGCGCCAGATGGGCGTGAGCGAAGGCATCTCTACATTGTCGGAGCGGTTGGCCGTCTTCATGCGAATGACCAGCGGGCCGTGCTTTTTTGCCACCGAATACAGGTGGTAGACGGCCTCAAGACAGCCGGGCTCGACCCGTTTGCGGGTCTCTTCCACGGTCTCGTCCACGGTTTTTTCGACTCCATCGACGGTCTTTGTGACCTGGCGGGTCACTTTTACTTTTTCGACGATCTCGCGGTCGGGCCAATCGACGCCGGAGACGTTAGAAAGGAGATCGAAGGCCAGCTCGGCATGGTCGCGCAGAAAAGCGGCCACCGCCAGGGCGCTGGAGTGGGCAAGACAGAGCGAGTGCTGCGCGGCCGGTCCGGGATTGGGGACGAACTCGACGCCGGCGACGGGGACCGCCGCTTCAATCGCCGCTTTGATCTCTTCGACCGACTTCAACATCCGCTTCTGGCTCCTGGCTGCCGGCCTTTGCCGGCGGCATACAACGGCATGATACGCACTACTCCCCGCGGTTCATTGTGATCGGCACCGGCCAGACGCCGCGGTTCGAGGTGGGTTCGAGGTCATGTCCGCCGGGGACGGGCACGGGAAACTCGCCCTGGGCGCCTGCGTCGAGAAAGCGCGGGCGCTCGGCACCGGTCAGGGGCTGACAGTCAATCTTTTTCTGCAGGGCAATGAAGGCCTGGAGGAGCGCTTCAGGCCGGGGCGGGCAGCCGGGGATGTGCACATCGACGGGGATATAGCGATCAATCCCCTTGAGCACGTTGTATCCCTGCTTGAAAGGCCCTCCGGAGATGGCGCAGGCGCCCATGGCAATGACGTAGCGAGGCTCAGCCATCTGGTTATAGAGGCGGACGACCTGCGGAGCCATTTTTTTGGTTACGGTGCCGGAGACGATCATGAGGTCAGCCTGGCGCGGCGAAGGGCGAAAGACCTCGGCGCCGAAGCGCGCCAGATCGTAACGGGCCATGGTGGTGGCAATCATCTCAATTGCGCAACAGGCAAGGCCAAACTGCATGGGCCAGACGGAACTGCGGCGGCCCCAGTTGTACAGCTCCTGGATGGTCGTAACGAAGACGCCCTGCTTGCCGAGCTCGATTTTAAGATTCTGATCCATGCGCTACTACGCTCCAGTGGCCGATGGCCGGTTGATCAGCGGTCATTGACTTCCGCGGAAATTGCCATGGTACAGCCAGCCACGCGATGCCACGCTCCTGTTGCCTGAACCAAACTCGCCCAGGGTTGGACCAATCACACCGATTCTTGAACCCGGCCGACGCCGGCAAAATGGAACGGGAGCAGCGCTCCCCGCGTTCAAGACCACGTCAGCACGCCTTTGGCCCAAGCCCAGGCCAGGCCCTCGACCAAGAGCAGCACGAAGACCAGCATGGCCGTGCAGGCCGCCGCGCTGAGACCTGAAAACGCCACTGCGAAGGGCAGCAGAAAGACGGCTTCCACATCGAAGACGAGAAAGATGATGGCGTAGAGGTAATACGCTGAGCGAAATTGCACCCAGGCATCGCCCCTGGAAACCAGGCCGCACTCGTAGATGGAGTTCTTGGTTGGGTTGGGCTTGGGCGGGGCGAAGTACTTTGCCCAGAGCCAAGCCAGCCCCAGCGGACCGAGGCCGAAGCCGAGCGCCGCCACGAACAAAACAACCAGAGAAAAATAAGGACCGGACGTCATTGCGGGAATGAAAACCCTTTTCTAAGCTAACAGTTTATGGCCGGCTTTGGCGATGCCGAGGGGTAGATTTTCTGCCGTTCAGGGCAAGATTTCCACCGTTCATCCCATCTTATGGACCGTTCGATGCGCAAGCGGGCAAACAGGCGGATTCCGAGCCTCAGCAGACCCTGTGAAAACCGATGCCGAGGAGCGCGGCGAGGTTGCCGAGGACGGGGGCGAGATGCCCGACGCCGACGGCGCAGTGGTGGGCAGGGCCCTGGGCGTTCCAAGCCTGGATGAAGCCGTGGGCGCCCAAGGGGAAGCGGTAACGGCTGTTGGTATTGCCGATCTCGAGGATGGGCCCGGGGACGGACTCGCCCTCGGCAACGACGAGTTTGAAGCGGGAGGCGCGGTCTTCGACGACCGAGAGCAGGGTGACGGGCCCGTACTTAACGCTCATTTCGACCGACAGCCCGCTGCCGACTTTGCCGTGGAAGACGCGGAGCGGGCGCACCCTGGTTTTCCCTTCCGCGATGGCGATGTGACCGGGGCCGTCGTGGCCCATGAGCACGACATCGTCGTTGAAGTCGATGGCATAGTACTCAGTGAACGAACCGCCGGCGTCGAGCAGGTCCATGATCTTCATGGCGATGGCGTTTTTGACCTCATATTCGCCGGCGACGGGGATGTGCCGCGCGGTGAGCAGCGAGGCGCCCAGGATGATGGAGCGCATGACGTCCGCGTTGGCGGGGTTGCCCGAGCCCTTGTAGTAGTAAGCCATGGCGTCGAGGCTGTGCTGCGCGGCGAGCGCATCGAGCGCCACGGAGGTGCGGGCGGCGCGAAGCAGCTCCTGGGGCGGGCAGTCCGGCCGCACGTCGAAGTCGCGCTGGAAATCCGCGAGGCGGCGGTCCAGATCGGATGCGCCGACCGCAGCGGCGAGCGCGCTGAGCTCGTCGACTTCAAGCATCTCCACGTGGAGGCCGAAGGCGATGGAGACGAGCGTGAGATCGGTCATGATGTCCAGCATGCCGCTGTAGTAATGTCCCATGAGCCCGAGCCGCGACTCGGCGAGGGCAGCGCGCACGCGGGCCGCGGAGAGCCAGGCCTGGATTTCGCTTACTGATCCCGGATGGCCGAGCACGCCCGTGACCTGGTGGAAAGGAATCTGGGCGCGGGCGAAGAGGTTGGCAATCTCCGGCACGGGGCAGGCGGAACAGAAGGCCAGCCACTCGGCGGTCATGGCCGAGCGGTCCTCGATCCGGTTGAAGGCGGCGTAGTCGATCGCGGATTCGGGCTGCAGGTTGAGGACGACGACGGGCACGCCGGCGCGCTGAACGAGAGGGAGGACGGTGTTGGACAGGGCGTAGGTGGCGACGTAGAGAAAGAGCAGGTCAATCTCTTCGCGGCGGCAGCGGCGGCCGGCTTCGCGCGAGCGCTGGGGCGTATCGACGAGGCCGAGATCGACGACCTGGACTTCGGGCTGGGCGAGGCCGCCAACCAGGCGGTCAAGATAGCCCTTGAGCCTCTGCTCAAGACCGTCGAACTGGCTCCAGTAGGCCTCGAGTCCGATGGCGCAGAGGCCGACACGAAACTGGTGTCGATTGCACATCGCGCTATCGTCCTTTCAAGGGCGGTCACCAACTGACGACGGCGACGGCAAAGGGTTCCAGTTTGAGGGTGGCGCCGGCGAGCGCGAGTTGGCGCGCCGGATTGTCGGCCGTATCGGTATCGACAGCCAGCACGGCGGCGGTCGCGGCATCCGGCAGGGAGACCGCGATTTCGCGATTGCGTTTGTTCACGAGCAGGAGCCTGCGCCCCGTGGGCGCGAGGAAGGCCTGGGCGCTCAAGTCGGCGGAGGCAACAGAGGTTTCCACCAGTTTGTCGCCGGGGTGGAATGAATCCCGGATCAGCTTGAGGACCCAGAAGCGGGCATTGGGACGGTTGGCGATCCAGTCCATCATGCTCACGCTGGGAAATTGCGAGGGGTAGCCGACCAACTGCGATTCCCCGACGATATCGATCTGCAGGCGCGAGAGCTCGATAAAGAGATCGGCGTAGAGCGCGCCGGCGAGGTTCCAGTAGGCGGCAGGAGGCGGGACATTGTCGCCGGGTTTGTTGTCAGAGGGAAGAATCACTCCCAGTTCATCGAGATCGGTCTTCGTCGCCGGCGCAAGCCGCTTGCGGATGGCCTCGATGTAGCGAACGGTATTGAGGAAACCGGCTTCCTGATCGAAGAAGGTGTACTGCCACTGGTCCAGGGTCTCGCCGCTCGCAGGAGACGCATAGAAGTGGTAGGAGATCATGTCGAGAGGAATGCCGGGCTTGTGGTTGGCGGGGTTGAGGAAATATTCGAAGTATTTTTCATCGCGGCCGGGTGAGGCCAGCGCCAGGCCGACAAATTTTGTCTGTGGCGAGACGCGATGGACGGCGCTCACAATCGCGTCGTAGCGCGCGGTGTACTGCTGCGGGGTGGTGTTGTGCTCGAAATCGACCTCGTTCAGCACCTCCCACCAGGCCAGCTTGTCGTGATGGCCGGATGAGTGGAACACGCCATGTTCATCGGTGAAGCCGCCATTGACGAACCACGCGACGAGGCGCGCGTAATAGTCGCCGAGTTCGCTGCCGCTGGGATCGCGGAGTTCGGCGCCCTGGGTATAGTTCCAATCCACCTGGTTGGGATCGGCCGGATACGTGACGGGGCGAGGGGTTTTGAAGAGCCAGGCGGGAATGGTGCTGAAGTTGACAATCACCGGATGGCCATCGGTTGCGGCCAGAAAGTCGTTCATCATGGGATCGATGAGGGTGAAATCCCAGGAGGTTTTATGCGGGGAGGGCGGCTCCAACTCGGCCACAGCGAGCCGGGGATATGGCAGCCAGGGAACGTAGCGCACGTCGTCGGCGCCAAGGGCCTTCAATGCGTCATAGGATGCAACACTGAGCGGCTGGCCGGGACGCAGGGGAGGATTGACGACGACCTGCAAGGTAGGCGTGGTCTTCGAGACCACGGTCACCTTATCCCACTGGACGGAGACGGGCAGGGGCTGCTGGGCGTTGAGCGAGGCGAGGCCTGGGGCGCAGGCCGAAGCCAGAAGCAGCAGGACGCCGGGAAGACGCGCCGGCGGCCTGTGGATTGATCTTCGCATCCAGAGACCTCCCGGGCATGCATGCAAGCCCGCCAGCCATCTTAGCATTGCGGCCCCACGGGATCGCGGCGGGCGGACAGGGTCAATCGTCGTCGCCATCCGCCTTTTTCGCACGCACCTTGAGCATGGGCGGGACGGGGGCGTTGCCCATGGCGTCCTTCCACAGGATCACGTTGAGCTTTTCGGCGGGCGCGCGGTCCTCGTGACTGAAGTCCATCTTCATGCTGGCCCGGGCGCCGGCGGCATTTTGGGCGTTGGCGGTGTAGATGAGGCCATTGTCGCGATTGGAGTAGTCGGCCGAGTAGGGGGGCTGATCGCCCGGGCCGGTAAAGAGCGAAGCGATGAGCGAGGCGAAGGCGTCATTGTTGTTCATCGGCGGCAGGCCAAGGAGGGCTTCCATGGTGCGGATGAAGCTGACGGTGGAGTAGAAACGGGAATCGACGAAGGGTCCTCCGCCCGGACCGTACGGGGCGTATTTGCTGATGACGAGGGCGATGCTGCGGTGAGCATCGACGTGGTCTGCGCCGTTCTGCGCATCATCTTCAAGGATGAAAAACGCGGTGTCGTCCCAGTAGGGCGAGTGCGAGACGGCGTCGACGGCGCGGCCGACGGCAAGGTCGTTGTCGGCGACGGAGGATCTGGGAGTGGGCCCGCCGGGACGGGTGCCGGCGGTGTGGTCATTGCCGAGATGCATGACGATCATGTTGGGCATGGAGTCCCGGCCATGTTCGCGGTCGGCGACCCACTGCCGGAAGTGGTGCAGGAAGACGTCGATGCGGATCTGGTCGGGGATGAGGAGGTTGAAGTCAGGAGCTTCGGGCGCGAAGTGGCCCACCAGTTCCGGCTTGGTGGCGGTGTTGGTGGCGAGCAAAGGGATGGACCAGGGCCATTGGTTGACACCGCCGCCCCACTCGGCGGGCAGCGAGGCTCCGGGAGCAACGCTGGCGCGGGCACAGCGGGGCCCGGCCAGCATGGGCCCGAGCGAAGAGTCGGCAACCGCTTTTTGCCCGCAGAAGGTGGAGGAGACGTACTCGCCGAAATGGTAGTAGGTTTTGCCGTGCGCGGCGAGATTGGTCCAGAGGTAGCCACTGGAGGGCTGATTGACGTCGGGAATCTTCTGCAGCAGCGGAAGGCCGTCGGCGACGACGCCTTCGTAGTCGTAGGTGCGCTGGTCGCCGCGGTAGTTCTGGGTCCAGGTTTTTTCAAGATAGTCGGTGCCGATGCCGGCGGTGGACCAGACGTGGCCGTCGCCGGAGACCTCACCGGAGTCGTAGAAGTTGTCGAGCACGCCGAACTGGAGGGCGAGTTTGTGCTCGTTGGGGGTGATGGACTGGCCGTACATGGCCCATTTCGGCTGGCCGTTGCCGACGGGTTTTCCGTTGAAGTCGAGGTCGCCGAGGATCTGATCGTAGGTACGATTTTCCTTGATGAAGTAGATGATGTGGCGAATGCGATGCTGGGCGGCTCCGGCAAAGACGACCTGGCGATCGGCAGCCTTCATGCGGTTCTCTTCGAGCACGGTCGCGGTCCAGGAGGGCAGATCGGATGCGATGCGGCTCTCGTCGATCGAAGCGATTGAGCCGTAGAGCAGATTGGCAATGTAGGTGCTCGGTCCGCGACGACCGCCGGGCTGGGATGGAGCGATCTTCTCGGGAAAGTCGTTGGGGCCTGTGCCCTTGCCTTTGTCGGTGGCGAGATAGAGCCGGCCGCCATCCGGGGACGGAACGAAGGCCATCGAGATTGGCATCCATTCGGTGGGGATAAAGCCGAGGGGCTCGACCATGCCGGATCTGGAGACTCTGGCGGTGAGCCGATGGGGGTCAAAGACGGCGACGGAATCGGTGGCCATATTGGCGGCGTAAAGGCGGCTGCCGACGGCGTTGAGCGTGAGCGCGACCGGCTCGGCGCCAAAGTAGCCCTGCCCGGGCAGGCGGGTATCGAAGTAGCCTTTCACGGCGAACTGGCCGGCGGCGAGATTGACGGCAGCGACGGCATCGCGGTTGGCGAGCGCGACATAGAGGGTTTTTCCATCAGGGGAGAAAGCGAAGGCGCAGGGATGTGTGCCGGGAGCAATGGCACTGGAGGGCTTGAGCAGCGCCAGTCTATGGGCGACGACGCCGCGCGCGAGATCGAGCTCGACGATCTCCGATGCGTTCCAGAGCGCAACGAAGGCGCGTCTTCCGTCGCGGGTGACGGCGGCTGCGACGGGATAGGTTCCGGGGACAGCATTGCTCTGAGAGAGGTCGAAGCGTTTTTCGACGGCGCCCGTGGTTGCATCGAGCAGGACGGCGTCGTCGGAGAGGTTTTCAGCGACCAGGAGTTTTTCGTGTCCGGCGACGCCCAGAACCGCAATGGCGGCGGGGTAAGGCACGCTTTCATCGCTCTCTGCGCCGGCCGGCAGGCGGGTTTTGCGCCCCTGAGGAAGCGGGGTTACGGGCAACGGGATGAGGCGATCGGGCGCGATACGGCCGTTGTTGAAGCTGTAGACCGCGATAGCGCTGCCGGTATCGTCGCGGCGATCGCCTTTGGGATCGGTCATGGACGCGATGCTGGCGTAGAGGCGGCTGCCGTCGCGGCTGAAGGCGAGGCCGGAGTAGAGCGTTTGATGGGCGCGCGGTCCGGTGCGCGCATCGGGGAAATCAGCAAGGAGGCCGGTCTGGGTGTCGAGGACGGAAAACGACTGATCGTAATTGGACTCCCAGGTTCCGTAGCCTGCATTGACCGTAACAACGAAGCGGCCGTCGGGCGAGACGGCCATGGAGATGGGCAGGCCGTTGATGCGCAGGGGCCGGCCGGGCGCGTCGCCGATGAGCTGCTTGCTCGACGGCAGGTTGATGACGGGAGCCGGCGAGGGCGGCTGGGATTGCGCGGGAAGGAATGCGGCGAAAAAAAGCATGGAAGCGGCGCACGGAAGCAGGAAGGATTTTGCGGTCATGGCAGAGGCCCTCAAAACCGATTGAACAGCGCAACGATGAACGAGCGATGAAAGCGGCGGGAGCGCGATGGCGGCCGGACCGGATTCGATCGCACAGAGCAGTATAGTTTGCCGGCGCGAGGCGCGGTGAGGACTGGCAGGGCGCATGATCCGGCCAGGAGAACGGACGGGGACAGCACGCAAGACAGGATGCGGCGGACGGAGGGTTTCGCGCTCCCGGCCTGTATCAAGAGCGAGATGGGCCGGGAGCGCGGAGGATGGATCAGGGATAGATGCCGCGAATCCTGACCGCCTCAGCGACGCGGCCGATGCCGAGCATATTGGCGGCGATGCGCATGGGCACCTTGCGGTCAAGATGGATCC
>JAKCDN010000128.1 GCA_021841795.1 Acidobacteriota bacterium
CCCAGCCCTTCAAACCAGAAATCGTTGGCCCAGATGCAGGCCTCGCTCATCAATCCCTGGCCTTGCCACTGAAGCCCGAGCCAGAAGCCGCGGTTGCTCTCCTCGCCGCGGCGCAGATGGAGGCAGCCGATCACCTCGTCCGGACGGCTCGCCTGCCGCAGTGTCCAATGCCATGCCTCGCCGCGTGCAATCGCCGGCAGCGCCGCCTCGCGGATAAAGTGAAGCGCGCCATCCGCCGGATACGGCCAGGGAATCGTGTTGCGCAGGTAGCGCACGATCTCCCAGTGCGGAAACCGTTGCTGGATCTGCGCTGCGTCCTCAACTGCGAGGGGGCGCAGGAGCAGCCGCGCCGTCCGGCCCTCGACCCTCTGCGTTTCTGCGCTCATGCCGCGATCTTACCAGCGGCCGGCTTCGTTGTCCGCGATAATGATAGAAGGAGAACGGACTGTGAAATCCGGATTCGTCGCCATCCTCGGCCGGCCCAATGTGGGCAAAAGCACCCTGCTCAACGCCCTCACCGGCGAAAAAGTCGCCATCGTCACGGCCAAGCCGCAGACCACGCGCAACCGCATCGTCGGTGTCGTCGAGGTGCCGGCCCATAAGGGCCTGCATCCGGCGGCGCAGATCGTCTTCGTCGATACTCCGGGCGTGCACAAACCCGCCTCGCAACTGGATCGCCGCATGCTGCACGAAGTCCACGAGGCCCTCGCGTCGCGCGATCTCGTGCTCGTGCTCATGGATGTAACGCGGCGCATCGGCCTCGGCGACGCCTCCGCCGAAAACCCCAAAGGCAAAGCCCCCAACTGGTCTTCTGAGGATGAGTTTCTGCTCTCTCTCATCCGCTCTCTCGACTGCCCCGCGTTTCTCGTGCTCACCAAAATCGACCTGGTCCGCAAGGACCAGCTCCTGCCCTTGATCGAGTCGCTCTCAAAGCAGCATGGCTTTGCCGCCGTCATTCCCGTCAGCGCGCGCGGGCGCGACGGGCTCGATATCCTCCTGCGCAAGATCGTCGATGTCTTGCCCAGGGGCCAGCGCTACTTCCCCAAGGATCAGTTCACTGACCAGCCTGTCCGCTTCATGGTTGCCGAGCTCATTCGCGAAAGCATCCTGATTGAAACCGGCGAAGAGGTGCCCTATGCCGCCGCCGTCGTCATTGAGCGCTTCGAGGAGCCGGAAGGCAATCCCCGCCCGGGCGGCCGCAAGCCGCTCTCGCGCATCCATGCCGCGATCTATTGTGAGCGCACCGGGCAAAAGGCCATTCTCATCGGCAAGGCCGGCTCCAAGCTCAAGGCCATCGGCTCCGGCGCGCGCCGCAAAATCGAGTCCCTGTTGGGAACCCGGGTGTACCTGGAACTGCACGTGATCGTCGAGCCCGGCTGGCGCGAATCGAAGGCCTTCATCGAGTCGCTCGACTGGCGCAATCAGCTCGATCGCCTGGCTGAAAAACAGGCCGCCCAGCACGACGAATAGCGCGCGCCGCAAGCTGGCGTGCATCCCCGCTTCGGGACTGGCGCCGCTGCGCCTCGCCTGCCGTTGCCCTCCGCCCTGCAAGCCCGTCAGCGCAGGACTTTGAATGGATCCTTGGCCTGCGCGCCGTCGTCTGCGTCAAAGCCAAGATGCAGCTTCGCGGCCTCTGACATCTTGCTCTTGTCCCACGGCGGATCGAAGACGATCTCCACCTTCACTTCGCGCACCTCGGGCAGCGCGGCCAGCTTGCGTTCCACATCGGCCTTGATCACATCCGACATGCTGCAGCCCGGCGCCGTCAGCGTCATCCGCACTGCAATCCGCTTGCCGCCCTCCACGTCGCTTGCCGCCGCGGCGTAAACCAGGCCGAGATCCACGATATTCACCGGAATCTCCGGATCGCGGACCGTCTTCAGCGCCTTCCAGATCAGCTCCTCGCGGAAGGCCCCGGATGCGGCCGGCGGATTGGCAAAAGCATCGGCAGTCACAGTTCTCTCGCTGATTCGGTTGAAACCGGCTCCGGCTTCTTGTTGTGCTCAAGCGCCGACTGCATTGTGTGCCAGGCCAGCGTGGCGCACTTCACCCGCGCCGGAAACTTCGATACTCCCGCGAACACGGCCATCTTCCCCAGCTCGTCGGCCCGGGCGGCTTCGTCCTTGCCCGTAACCAGCTGGTGAAACTGCTCGAACAGCTTCGCCGCCTCCGCCTTCGTCTTGCCCTTCACCATCTGCGTCATCATCGAGGCCGAAGCCCGCGAGATGGCGCAGCCCGACCCCTGGAAGCCGATCTCCTTGATCGCTTCTCCATCCATCTCGATATACACCGAGCAGCGGTCGCCGCACAGAGGGTTGTAGCCCTCCGCCTCGTGGTTGGCTGCCGCCGGACGCCGAAAATTCCGCGGCGCCTTGCTGTGCTCCAGAATCACTTCCTGATAAAGATCGCCCAGTTCTGCTGTCACGCGAACACCTCATGCGCCTTCCGGATGCCGTCCACCAGCGCGTCAATGTCCTCGCGCGTGTTGTACACCGCGAACGATGCGCGCGCCGTGGCGGGAATCTTGAAGCGGTCCATCACAGGCTGCGCGCAGTGGTGGCCGGTGCGGATCGCCACCCCCTCCCGATCCAGAATCGTTCCCAGATCGTGAGGATGCACGCTGTCCATGACGAATGAAAGCACTCCCGCGCGCACCGGCGCGGTCCCGATCAGCTGCACCCCCGGCAGTGCTCCTACCTTCGCCGTGGCGTAGTCCAGCAGCTCGTGCTCGTGCGCGGCCACGTTTGCCATCCCCAGCCTGTCGATATACTCGAGCGCCGCGCCCAGTGCGATGGCCCCGCAGATGTCCGGTGTGCCCGCCTCGAACTTGTACGGTAGATCGTTGTACGTCGTCTTCTCGAAGGTCACCGAGCTGATCATGTCGCCTCCGCCTTGATACGGCGGCATCGCCCTCAGCAGATCCTGCTTGCCATACAGCACCCCGATCCCCGTCGGCCCGTAAACCTTGTGCCCCGAAAAGGCGTAGAAGTCGCAGTCGAGCGCCTGCACGTCCACCGCCATGTGCGGCGTCGCCTGCGCTCCGTCCACCAGCACGGGAATCCCCCGGCCATGCGCCAGCTCGATCATCTGCCGCAGCGGCGTCACCGTGCCCAGCGCGTTCGACACCTGCGTGACCGCAACCAGTCGCGTGCGCGCGCCAATCAGCTTTGCGAACGCCTCCAGGTCCAGCTCGCCCCGGTCGTCGATGGGAGCCACCCGCAGATGCGCGCCTTTTTCCGCGCAGAGAATCTGCCACGGCACGATGTTTGAGTGGTGCTCCATCGCCGTGATCAGAATCTCGTCGCCCGCGCCCACATGCACCCGGCCAAAGGTCTGCGCCACCAGGTTGATGGCCTCCGTCGCCCCGCGGACAAAGATGATCTCCCGCGTGTCGGCCGCGTTCAGAAAGCGGCGCACCGTCTCGCGGGCCGCGTCGTGGGCCTCCGTGGCGCGCACGCTCAGCGCATGCACCCCGCGATGAATGTTCGCGTTCACGTGCTCGTAGTAGTGCCGGATGGCGTCAATCACCGCGCGCGGCTTTTGCGACGTCGCCGCATTGTCCAGGTACACAAGCCGCTGGCCGTGAATGCGCTCGTCGAGAATGGGAAAATCGGCGCGGATCTTCGCCAGGTCCAGGACCGCGGTGTGCTTGCCGGTCAGCGTCTCGCGCGTCACGGGTTGAGCGGCCGGTGTCATCCCAGCTCCTCCCGGTTCGGTTCGGATTCTTCCTGCGCTCCGGTTCCCGTCGCCTTGGCCGCAGCCGTCAGCTCCTCCAGCCGCTCCCGGATCAGCGCCTCGGCAAACTCGCGCGCCGCCGGCTCCCGCATGCGGTCCAGACACTCGGCCGCAAACGCGTACAGCAGCAGGTTGCGCGCATCGGCAAGGGTAAAGCCCCGCGACCGCAGATAGAAGAGCTGGCTCTCGTCGATCTGGCCGATCGTCGCGCCGTGCGTGCACTTCACATCGTCGGCGTAAATCTCCAGTTGCGGCTTGGTGTCGATGCGCGCATGGTCGCTCAGCAGCAGATTGCGATTGGTCTGCTTGGCGTCTGTCTTTTGCGCGTCCTTGTGCACCACGATCCGCCCGTGAAAGACCCCGTGCGCGTTGTCCGCCAGAATGCCGTTGTAAAACTGGCGGCTGCTGCAATGCGGCTGCGCATGCTCCACCAGCATGTAGTTGTCCATGTGCTGGCCGGCGCCCTGCTGCCGTCCGGCGCCCACAAACAGGCCGTTGATCAGGCATTCCGCGCCTTCGCCGTTCAGCACCGGGTGCACGTTGTTGCGCACCAGTCCGCCCCCCAGCAGGATGGAGTGCGTGTCCACCTGTGCGCTGCGCGACTGCTCAATGCGCAGCGTGGACACGTTGAACGACGCGGTATTCTCGCGCTCCACAAGAAAGTGCGCGATCACCGCCTCTTCGCCCGCCGCCAGCTCCGTCACCGCATTTGAAAACGCGGCCTCGCTGCCCAGCGACACGTAATCCTCGATCACGGACGCCTGGCTCCCATTCTCCGCGATGATCAGCGTCCGCGGGTGGGTCGCAATCTGCGCCCCCGCTGAGACGTACAGCAGGTGGATCGGCTGTTCCAGCGCAACTCCGCGCCGGACGCGCAGATACGCGCCATCCTCCCACAGCGCCGTGTTCAGGGCCGTGAACACATCGCGGTCCATGTTCGCGTACCGGCCCAGGTGCTGCTCGATGCCCTCCGGCGCGCATCCCTCCCGGCCGCAGTCGATGGCCTGCTTCAGCGAGCACACCAGCAGCCCGTCCGGCAGGCTCCCCAGATCGGAGAGCTGAGGCGCAAACCGGCCGTTGATAAAGACAAGCTGGCATGCCGTGCCCGCTACCCGGTACCGCTCCAGTTGCTCCGCCGGCGCCGCAATCTCGCCCTGCGCCGCGCGCCGGAACGCCGTCTTCGCCAGCGCCGCAAGATTGGTGAAACGCCAGTCCTCGTCGTGCGTCGAAGGGAATCCCTTGGCGCTAAAGCGCGCCCAGCCGTCTTCACGAAGCTGCTCCAGCCACACCGGCTCGCGATCGTGGCCCTGCGCGCGGACCGCTTCGTAGGCTTCTAAGTATTTTTCCAACCGTGGGGTTGTTGTTGCCATTGCGTTCCCGTCTTTCCTGGTTTTTCGTGCGAGTTTCCCCGGAGGGGCATCTACGGCATGCTTGCGCTTCGTCTTCGGCGCCGGCGGCCGCGCTGCCTCTGCCTCACGTCTCGTGCTATGCCGGCTGCGCCTGCGGCGCATCCGCTTCCGCCCAGCCGTAGCCTTTTTCTTCCAGCTCCAGCGCCAGCTCCGGACCGCCGGAACGCGCAATCTTGCCGTCCACCAGCACGTGCACATAGTCGGGCTTGATGTAGTTCAGCAGACGCTGGTAATGCGTGATCACCAGGAACGCCCGATCCTTGCCCCGCATCGCGTTCACGCCCTGGGAAACAATGCGCAGTGCGTCGATGTCCAGCCCCGAGTCCGTCTCGTCCAGAATCGCCAGCTTCGGCTCCAGCATCGCCATCTGCAAAATCTCGTTCCGCTTCTTCTCGCCGCCGCTGAACCCCTCGTTCACCGAGCGGTTCATGAACTTCTCGTCCATCTCCAGCAGCTTCATCCGCTCCTTGTACAGCGGCAGAAAATCCATGGCGTCCAGCTCGTCCTCGCCGTGGTGCTTGCGGATCGCGTTCATCGCCGAACGCAGAAAATACGCGTTCCCGATCCCCGGAATCTCCACCGGATACTGAAAGGCCAGAAACACCCCTTCGCACGCCGCCTCTTCAGGATCCATCTCCAGCAGATCCTTGCCGTTGAACAGTACCGTGCCTCCCGTTACCTTGTAGGCGTCGCGCCGCGCCAGCACCGCTGAAAGCGTGCTCTTGCCTGACCCGTTGGGGCCCATGATGGAATGCACTTCGCCCGCATTCACCGTCAAACTTACGCCCTTCAGGATCTCGTGTCCTTCCACGGACGCGTGCAGGTCGTGAATCTCTAACAATGCCATTCGATTTCTCTCTCCATCTCCCATGCTTCCTGATAACTGATCCAGGTCTTACCCAACGCTGCCTTCCAGGCTCACGCCCAGCAGCTTTTGCGCTTCCACGGCAAACTCCATCGGCAGCTCCTTGAACACCGTCTTGCAGAAGCCGTTGACAATCATCGATACCGCGTCCTCGGCCTTCAGACCGCGCTGACGCAGATAAAACAGTTGATCCTCGCCGATCTTTGACGTTGACGCCTCATGCTCCATCCGCGCCGTCGCATTGCGCACGTCGATGTACGGAAACGTATGCGCGCCGCACTTGTCCCCGATCAGCAGCGAGTCGCACTGCGTGTAGTTGCGCGCTCCCGTCGCCCCCTGCATGATCTTCACCTGGCCCCGGTACGTGTTCTGCCCGTGTCCCGCCGAGATGCCCTTGGAAACAATCGTCGAGCGCGTGTTCTTCCCGATGTGGATCATCTTCGTGCCCGTATCGGCCTGCTGGCGGTTGTTCGTCAGCGCCACGGAGTAGAACTCGCCCACCGAGTTGTCGCCCTGCAGAATGCAGCTCGGATACTTCCACGTGATCGCCGATCCGGTCTCAACCTGCGTCCACGAAATCTTCGAGTTGCGCCCCGCGCACTTCCCCCGCTTGGTCACAAAGTTGTAAATGCCGCCCCGGCCTTCCTTGTCGCCCGGATACCAGTTCTGCACCGTCGAGTACTTGATCTCGGCATCATCCAGCGCGATCAGCTCCACCACCGCCGCGTGCAGTTGGTTGGTGTCCCGGATCGGCGCCGTGCAGCCCTCCAGGTAGCTCACCTGCGCCCTCTCATCGGCAACGATCAGCGTGCGCTCGAACTGGCCCGTCTCCGCCGCGTTGATCCGGAAGTAGGTCGAGAGCTCCATCGGGCACCGCACACCCTTCGGCACGTACACAAACGACCCGTCCGTAAACACCGCCGCGTTCAGCGCCGCATAAAAATTGTCCGTGTGCGGCACCACCGTGCCCAGATACTTCCGGATAAGGTCCGGATGATTCTTCACCGCTTCGGAAAACGAGCAGAAGATCACTCCTATCTCCGCCAGCTTGTCCTTGAACGTCGTGGCCACCGACACCGAATCGAAAACCGCGTCCACCGCCACCCCGGACAGCCGCTTCTGCTCCTCAAGCGGTATCCCGAGCTTCTCATACGTCTTCAGAATCTCCGGATCTACCTCGTTCAGGTTCTCCAGTGAGGGCTTCTGCTTGGGCGCGGAGTAGTACACGATGTCCTGGTAATCCACCGGCGGGAACGTCACGTTCGCCCACCGCGGCTCGCCCTCGCCGCGCTCCATCTCAAACCAGTGCCGCAGCGCGTTCAGGCGCCACTCCAGCATCCACTCCGGCTCGCCCTTGCGCGCCGAAATCAGGCGGACAGTCGCCTCGTTCAGTCCCTTCGGCACCCGATCTTCGTCGATCTCGGTCACAAAGCCCCATTTGTAGTCCTGCTGGGCAAGATCGCGAATTGTCTCTACTGTCGAACTCATTTGTCCTCCACCGGATGGGGCAGTTGCTGATCCCGCAATATAGGACTTAATTGGTCCTATATTCTCTTTGAGTGTACCCCGAGGGCTCCGCGTTTTCAAGAGCCGCCGTCAACGAAGATTACTTTTAGGCGCTGGGTTTTTCGGGGCAGGACGCTCAGCGGGCTGAATTCCTGTCCTGCCGGATCGATTGTGCGGTCTGCAGCTTTAGTTTTGGATGCTCCAGCGGCGGCCCGGATGCGGAACTTCTGGATTCCACACCCTGCCCGGCGTGCCGTCCCGCGGGTTCTGCGCCGCTGCCTGTGCGCGTCGTTCCTGCCCTGGCCGGTCTGTTTCTTCTCCTCGACGGGCCAATGCAAACCGTGAAATGCGGTATTCTGTTGAAGCGCGCCCGTAGCTCAGCTGGATAGAGCGAATGCCTCCGGAGCATTAGGTCGGGAGTTCGAATCTCTCCGGGCGCACCATCCCCTGCTCCGCTTCCTTCCCTGGCAACGCCCTCGTTTCGCCTCCGCTCCGGCACAAGCGCAATTCCTGCGTAGCCGCATCCTGACGCCCCGGCGCTTAACCGCCCTGCGCCGTCGCCATCAGCTTGAACGAGTCAAAATAGCGGCCAA
>JAKCDN010000129.1 GCA_021841795.1 Acidobacteriota bacterium
GGTTGACGCTCTTAAGCGAAACTGTCGTCTTCGCGCACGTGATTTGCTGGTTTTGTTATCTTAGTAACACAAAGACGAGTTACCAAAGTTCGCTTTATCACCTGTTAGTGGCACCTTCGGTTTCCACTTAGGTAACGTATGTAAGCTAACAAAACTTCTCCGTTTTGCCAAGTTACCTATTCCGCTTTTCGCGAAATGTTCAACAGGATTCCGATCGACGCCAGCGTGCAGAACAGCGATGTTCCGCCGTGCGAGATCAGCGGCAGCGGAATGCCCTTTGTCGGCACCAGTGACAGCACCACGCTGATGTTGAAGAATGCCTGCAGCAGAATCATGGTCGTGATTCCGAAGGCCACCAGGCGCGCAAAAGGATCGGTGCAGCGGAAGGCCGTGCGCAGCCCCCGCGCCGCAAAAAGCACAAACAGCATGGCGATAAACATCGCGCCGATAAAGCCCAGCTCCTCGGCGATATTGGCAAAGATGAAATCCGTCGACGCCTCCGGCAGGTAGAACAGCTTCTGCATCCCCTCCATGTAGCCGCGGCCCGTCAGCCCGCCCGTTCCCACCGCAATCAGCGACTGGCAAACGTGATAGCTGGCGGCGTTCGCCGGATCGCGCGCATCGCAGTTCGGGTGCAGGAACGCCAGCAGCCGCGCAAACCGCCACGGCACCAGCAGCAGCATGGCCAGCGGCGGCAGCGCCGCGCAAAAGCCTGCCAGCAGGATCTTCCACTCCATCCCGGCCAGCACCAGCATCATCGCCGTGGCGCCGCCCAGCACCAGCGCCGTGCCCAGGTCCGGTTGCGCCACCACCAGCACGATGAACAGCAGCGGGACCACCGCCGCCGGCAGCAGCGTCCGCCGCCAGTCGTGGATCGCCGCCAGCCGCGTATGCAGAAACCACGCCAGAAAAAACACCAGCACCGGCTTGGCGATCTCCGACGGCTGAAAGGTGAAGAAGCTGCCGAAGCGGATCCAGCGATGCGTGTGGTGCGACCCCGGCATCAGAAACACCAGCACCAGCAGCACCGTGGTCGCTGAAATTGCCGGATAGATAAACCGCGGCGTGTTGTAGTGGCTGATGTCGATCTGCATCAGCACAAACAGCGCCACCACGCCCAGGCCCGCCCAGATCGCCTGCGTGAAGATGAACGTATAGGCCGAGTGGTACTTCTCCTGGTCCACCACCGCCGAGGCTGAAAAAACCATCACCAGGCCCGCGACCACAAGCACCAGCGTGGTGAAGAACAGCCACTTGTCGACCCCGACTCGCTTCGCCATATGCCCCTACGCGGTGCCCGGGTTCCACCCGCGGCAATCCAGTACAAGCTGCTTGAACGCCCTGCCCCGCTCCTCGTAGTTCTCGAACTGGTCGAAGCTGGAGCAGGCCGGCGCCAGCACCACCACTTCGCCCGGCCGCGCCGCCGCCGCCGCTGCATTCACAGCATGCTCCAGCGTGCCGCAGGAGTGGATCGGCGTCTCGCCCCGCAGCTCGCTCTCGATCTTCGCCGCCGCCGCGCCGATCGTATAGACCGCCTGCACCCGCTCGCGAATCAGCGGCGCCAGCGGCGTATACGGCGCGCCCTTGTCCTTGCCGCCCAGGATCAGATGAATCCCTCCCGGAAACGCCGCCACTGCCTTTGCCGTCGCATCCACGTTGGTGGCCTTCGAGTCGTTGTAGTACTCCACCCCGTTGATCGTGGCCACATACTCCAGCCGGTGTTCCACCGCCTTGAAGCCCGCAATGGCCTGCGCGATTCCATCGGCCGCCACGCCCGCCAGCCGCGCCGCGCACGTCGCCGCCAGCACATTCTCCACGTTATGCCCGCCCTTCAGCGGAATCTTCCCCAGCGACATAATCCGCTCCGGCGCGGCCTCCGGCGCGGAGCGGAACACCAGCTCGTCGCCCTCGACCCATGCTCCCCGCTCCACCGCGCGCCTGGCTGAAAACCAGTAGACCGGCGCATGCGAGCGCGCCGCCGCCTCCGCACAGCGCGGGTTGTCCGCATTCAGCACCGCGTAGTCCTGGCCCGTCTGCGCCGCAAAAATCCGCTCCTTCGCCAGCGCATACTTCTCGAACGTTCCATGGCGGTCCAGATGGTCCGGGGTGATGTTCAGAATCACCGCAATCCGCGGATGAAACTGCTCCGTGCTCTCCAGTTGGAAACTTGAAACCTCCAGCACCGACCAGGTCGCTTCCGTCGCTGCCCCGATCAGCTCCACCACCGGCGTGCCGATGTTGCCCGCCACCAGCGTCGGCTGTCCTGATGCCTTCAGAATCTCGCCCGTCAGCGCCGTCGTCGTCGTCTTCCCGTTCGAGCCCGTAATGGCCAGAATCCTGCCCTTCAGAAAGCGCGCCGCCAGCTCCAGTTCGCCGATCACCGGGCGGCCGAAGCTCCGCGCCTGCGCCAGCTCCGGCGTCTCCAGCGGCACCCCGGGGCTCACCACGATCAGATCCTGCCGCCGGAAGGTCAGCAGCCCGTGCCCGCCGGCCTCCACCACAATCCCTTCCTCGATCAAAGCCGGTATCTCCCGCGCCAGCGACTCCGCCGAGCGAACGTCCGACACCGTCACCTGCGCCCCCTGCCGGCGCAGAAACAATGCCGCCGCCAGCCCGGATCGCCCCAGGCCCACCACCAGAACCTTCTTGCCTTTCAGCTCCATCATTTCAACTGATCCTTGGGCTCCGCGACTACCTTATTGTGCACCTCGAACCGTCCGCGGCGGCGCGCCTCTAGCGCAATTTCAAGGTCGTGAGTGCAAACAATGCAAACACCAGCGCGCCGATCCAGAAGCGCGCGATCACCTTGGACTCGCTCCACCCCAGTTGCTCGAAATGGTGGTGCAGCGGCGCCATCTTGAAGATCCGCTTCTTGCGCAGCTTGTAACTGCCCACCTGCAATACCACCGAGAGCGCCTCGAGAATGAAGATGCCGCCGATGAACGGAAGCAGCAGCTCCTGGCGGATCACGATCGCCACCGTCCCGATCGCGCCGCCCAGCGCCAGCGATCCCACGTCGCCCATGAAAACCTCGGCCGGGTGCGCGTTGTACCACAGAAAGCCAATCGATGCCCCCACCATCGAGCCGCAGAACACCGCCAGCTCTCCCACCATCGGCATCCGCTGCAGCTCCAGATAATCGGCAAACACCACATGACCGCTCACATACGTCAGCACCGCCAGCGCCCCGGCCGCGATAATCGTGCACCCGATGGCCAGGCCGTCAAGACCGTCGGTCAGGTTCACGGCATTCGATGTCCCCACCAGCCACAGCATCACCCACACCACAAACGGCAGAAACGCCAGCAGGCCCATGTGCGGCAGCGTCGCCGGCCAGTGATGCCACTCGAGATCCGGCCGCAGGCTCTTGATGAACGGCACCGAGAGCCGCGTCGAAAACATCCGGAACTGCTCCAGAACCACCAGCGTTCCCGCCACCGCCAGTCCCACCAGTCCCTGCCACACCAGCTTCGCCCGCGCCGTCAGTCCCAGGCTCCGGCGCTTCACCATCTTCGTGTAGTCATCCGCAAATCCGATCGCGCCATACGCCAGCGTCGAGAACACCGTTACCCACACAAACGGATTCCCCGGGTCCGACCACAGCACCGTCGGCAGCAGAATCGCAATGCAGATCAGCACCCCGCCCATGGTCGGCGTGCCCGTCTTCTTCAAATGCGACTGCGGACCGTCCTCGCGCACGTACTGCCCGATCTGGAACTCGCGCAGCTTCTGGATCACGTACGGCCCGATAAACAACGCGATCAGCAGCGCCGTAAGCGACGCAAACACCGTGCGAAACGTCAGATAACGAAAAATCCGGAACGGATGAAAAAACGGAAACAGCTTTTCGTAGAGAAGCCAGTAAAGCAAGTTGCCTCCACTGCCGGTTTGAGCGAAGATTCAGGTTGATTCTACAGGCAGAGGGCCAACCCATCCCGCCGCGCTCCGCGTTTATCATGTTTCGGGGTAAACTTCACCGACATTCGAGGCGCAGAACTTTTCATGCGAGATTCCCGTCTCACCGCATGCTCCACCCTGGTTGTGGCCGCTTCAGGCCTTTTGCTGGCTTGCCTTCCCTGCCTTGCTGCGCCGTCCCCGGCCGCCGATCCCGCCGCCGGCGTCAACCCCCTCATCGGCACCGGCGCAGGCCCCGGCGGCGGCATCAATCTCTATCCCGGCGCCGCCTTGCCCTTCGGCATGGTCCAGCTCAGCCCCGAAACTGAGGACCACGGCTACGGCTATCACTACCCCCAGACGGATATTCACGGCTTCAGCATGACCCACATGAGCGGTCCCGGCTGCGCCAATGAGGGCGAGGTCTTCTTCACCGCCACCACCGGGCCGGTGCACTCCCGCTCCTACGACATCCGCTCCGCCTACTCGCACCGCGACGAAAACGCCGCGCCCGGCTACTACCGCGTCAATCTCCTCGCCTGGAACATCGACGCGCAGTTGAGCGCCACCGAGAGAACCGGCATCGCGCAGTTCACCTTCCCCGCCGGCGTGCAGGCCAACTTTGTCGCGCCCATCAGCCACACCCTGAACAACACCACCGGCTCCGCCGTCCAGATCGTCGGGGACCGCACCCTCGAAGGCTACGTCGAGAACCGCGCCTTCTGCGGCAACCGCCAGAGCTACCGCGTCTACTTCGTCATCCGCTTCAGCCGGCCCTTCACCCAGTTCGGAGTCTGGGGCGACTCCGCGGGCAAAGGCCCCGATTCGCTCGATCCCGGCAACCGCTCCGTCACCCAGACCGCCCACTATCCCGAGATCGGCGCATACGCCTCCTGGCCCGCCGCCGGCCGGCCGTTCACCATCACCGCATCCATCGGCATCTCCTACGTCGATCTCGACGGCGCGCGAAAAAACCTCCATGCCGAGTCCGACGGCAAGGACTTCGCCGCCATCCGCAGCCAGGCCCGGGCCGCATGGAACCGCCGGCTCGGCGTCATCGATGTCGCCGGCGGCAGCCCCGCCCAGCGCACCGTCTTCTACACCGCGCTCTACCACAGCCTCCTCATGCCCAGTCTCTTCAGCGACTCCGACGGCCGCTACCTCGGCTTCGACGCCCGCATTCACCGCATCGAAAACGGACACGCCGTCTACGCGAACTACTCCGGGTGGGACATCTACCGCAGCCAGATGCCCCTCGTCGCCATGATCGCGCCCCGGCACATGGAAGATATCGCGCAGTCCATCGTCCTCATGTACCGGCAGGGCGGCTGGATCGACCGCTGGCCGCAGATGAATCTCTACACCAACATCATGGCCGGCAGTCCGCTCTCCGTCGTCCTCGCAACCGCTTGGCTCGACGGGCTCCACGGGTTCGACATCGACACCGCCTGGGAAGCGATGCTCAAGGACGCCACCGAGGCCCCGCCCGCGGGCCAACCCTACCAGGGCGAAGACGGCATCGACTGGATCAACAAGCTGCACTTTGCCCCCAATGACAAAATCAGCTACGGCTCCGTCTCCCAGTTGCAGGAAGACAGCATCGCCTACGCCTCGCTCTACCGCCTCGCGCTCGCGCTGGGAAAAACCGGCGACGCAAAGATCCTCTACGACCGCGCCGTCTACGAGCGCAACCTCTTCAACCCCGACGACCGGCTCTTTCATCCCCGCAACGCCGACGGCGCCTGGTCCACCTTCTTTGACCCCGCGCAGGACGGGCACGGCTTCATCGAAGGCTCCGGCTGGCATTATCAGTGGATGGCGCCCTGGGATCTGGACTGGCTCACTCACGCCGTCGGCGTCGACCTCTTCAACCAGCGCCTCACCGCGTTCTTCAACTACAGGTTCTCCGGCTGGTACGGCCAGTATTACAACCCCTACAACGAAACCGACCTCGAAGCCCCCTTCGAGTTCAACTTCTCCGGCCGCCCCTGGGAGACGCAGCGCGTCGTCCGCCGCGTGCTGAATGAGAATTACACCGCCGACCCCGACGGCATCCCCGGCAACGACGATTGCGGCGAAATGTCCTCATGGGCCGTGCTCGGCATGATGGGCATCTACAGCGTCGATCCCGCCAGCCTCGCCTATGAGCTCTCCGGCCCGGTCTTCTCCCGCGTCGTCATTCATCTCCACGCGCCGTACCCCGGAAAAACCTTCACCATCGACGCCTCCGGCGCGGCCGCGGACGCGCCCTACATTCAGAGCGCGTCGCTCAACGGCCATCCCCGCGGCAAAAACTGGATCTCGTTTCCCGACATCGCCGCCGGCGGCGTCCTGCATCTCTCCCTGGGCGCAAAACCGAATCCCAAGTGGGGCGCCGCGCCCGCGGATGCGCCGCCTTCGCTCAGCGATGCCAGGCCGTAAAAACGCGCCGCATCGGATCGCTCCCGGCATCGCCATCAATTAAACGGGCCATGCAAGATTCGCCTCGCATGGCCCGTCGCTTATTCTTTGCCGGTCTCTACCGCGTCTTCGCCACTTCCTCCACCGTCACCGGGTCGAGGAACGGCATCTGCGCGCGCAGTTGCTTGCCTACGATCTCGATCGGGTGCTTGGCCTCGGCTTCGCGGAAGCCCATGAACTCCTTCCGGCCCGAGTTCTGGTCTCCCAGAAACTTCCTGGCAAACGTGCCGTCCTGGATCTCGGTCAGAATCTGCTTCATCGCCTTCTTGCTCTCGGCCCCGACCACGCGCGGTCCCGAAACGTAATCGCCATACTCGGCCGTGTCGGAAATCGAATAGCGCATGTAGGCCAGGCCGCCGCGATAGATCAGGTCGACGATCAGCTTCAGCTCGTGCAGCACCTCGAAGTACGCGCTCTCCGGCTGGTAGCCGGCCTCAACCAGCGTCTCGTAGCCCGCCTTGATCAGCGCGCTCACGCCGCCGCAAAGCACCGCCTGCTCGCCGAAAAGATCGGTCTCCGTCTCTTCCTTGAACGTCGTCTCCAGCACCCCGGCCCGCGTGCAGCCAATGCCCTTCAGGTAGCTCAGGCACAGCGCATGCGCATGCCCCGTCGCGTCCTGATGCACCGCGATCAGTCCCGGCACCCCGCCGCCTTCTGTAAAGACCTCGCGCACCCGGTGACCGGGCGCCTTCGGCGCCGCCATGCCCACATCGATGCCCGCCGCCGGCACGATGGTCTTGAAGTGGATATTGAAGCCGTGCGCAAACATCAGCAGCGCTCCCGCCTTGATGTTCGGTCCAATCTCTTCCGCATAGAGCTTGGCCGCGGTCTGGTCCGGAACCAGCACCATCACCACATCGGCCCACTTCACCGCTTCCGCCACCGTCGCCACTTCCAGGCCGGCCTTCTGCGCCTTCGCGATGGATTTCGAGTTCGCCGCCAGGCCCACCTTCACCTCGACGCCCGAGTCCTTCAGGTTGAGCGCATGGGCATGTCCCTGCGAGCCGTAGCCGATGATCGCCACCTTCTTCGCCTGGATCAGGCTAAGGTCGGCATCGTGATCGTAGTAAGTCTTCGCCATGGTATTTTCTCGTTTTCCTTTGCTGAATTTTCAATTCCCTTGCGGACCGATTGCCGGCCGCGCCATGCCTCTATGCCGGATCGGCGGCAACTTCGTCTTCCGCGGCCGTTTCCTCCGCGACTCCGCCCATCGCCTTCAACACGCTGCTCACATGGTGACCGCGCCGCATCGTCATCTTGCCGCTGCGGCAGATCTCCAGTATGCGCCCTTCGTCCTCGCGCAAAACCTCGATCAGTCCTTCGATCTTGCTCTCCACCCCTGTCATCTCGATCATCAATGACTCCGATGTCAGATCGACAATCCGCGCCCGGAACACCTCCACCAGGTCGAAGATCTGCGCCCGGTTCTGCGGCTTCGCCGACACCTTGATCAGCGCCAGCTCCCGCGTCACCGCCGGCGCCTGCGCAATGTCGTCCACGTCCACCACATTCTCCAGCTTGAACAGGCTGGCGCGGATGCGGTGACCCGCCTCGCTCGTTGAATCCGCTACAATCGTCATCCGCGAAAGCCCCGCCCGCTCGCTCCGCCCCACCGTCAGCGAGATGATGTTGATGTTCAACCGGCGAAACAGCGAAGCCACGCGCGTCAGCACGCCCGGCTTGTCTTCAACGTATGCAACAAATGTATGCAACATAATC
>JAKCDN010000130.1 GCA_021841795.1 Acidobacteriota bacterium
AGCCCTATCAGTTCAACGCCGCGGGCACCCCGCTCGGCCTGCTCCCCGGCATGAGCTACACCGGCGAAACCCGCGCCTTTCCCCCCGGTTCCCGCCTGCTCTTCTATACCGATGGCCTCACTGAAGTCTTTCGTGGGGATGAGGAGTTTGGCCAGGAGAGGCTCCTCGATGAATTTTCTGCGTGCCCTTCTCGAAAGGCCGATGGTATCCTCGATGCATTGTGGACGGCCATCGAGGCCTTTGCCCAGGGCAGTCCGCAGGCGGACGACATGACCGCATTGGCCCTTTGCCATGCGGCGGATACGGCGGAGATGCCGGGATGAGCGAACTGAAGTCCACGATGGTGGAAGTTAAGCTGCCGACGCGCCTCGGGTATGAAAAGGTCGCCATGAGCACCGCCTCGGCGGTCGCAAAGCTGATGGGCTTTCCTGAAGACCGCATCGAAGACCTCAAAACCGCGGTCGCTGAAGCCTGCATTAACGCCATCGAGCATGGCAACCGGCTCAATGAGAAGCTGTCCGTCGGCGTCGAGCTCCGCGCCGAGCCCGATGCCCTTGAAGTCAAGGTGATCGACGACGGCACCGGCATCAAAAAACAGCCGGAAAAACCCAATATCGACCGCAAAATTCACGGCGAAGAAGACCCGCGCGGCATGGGCATGTTCCTGATCCAGTCCCTGGTTGACGAAGCCGAATGGGTGACCGGTCTCGACGGCAAAAGCAGCTATGTCCGGCTGTTGATTAAGCTGGATAAGGACGCGGCCTGACACTCGCTCTACTCATGAAAGCGGAGGAACATCAAGAAGTGCAATCCGAGACCAAATCCCGCATTGAACAGTTGATTACTCCCGCCGGTCATCCCGTCGCCGTTCTCCGCTTTGTCGGCGATATCGCCAGCACCTCGAAAGACGCCGTGCTCGGCGCCTACCAGGCGCTTCCCCGCGAAACCACGAAGCTGATCCTGCTCGACTTCACGGGCGTCGATTACATCAATTCCAGCGGCATCGCCCTCGTCATTCAGCTCCTCATCGAGGCCTCGAACGCCGGTCAAAAGGTCTTCTGCTTCGGCCTCTCCGCCCACTTCACCAAGGTCTTCACCATGGTTGGCATCACCAAATACGCAGGCCTGTTTCCCACCCAGGCTGACGCACTGGCCGCCCTCTAGCTGCGGTGTCTCTCAAGTTCGCAACCTGAACGCACGCTCATGCTGAGCGTAGTTTGGCCGGCTCTTGAGCCTCACCGGGTCGATGCATCTGCGCTTGCTCGTCGGCGAATTGCAGATTCACCGCACCAGTCCGTACCCTTCCCGCCCGGCCTGTTCCCCATCGCGGGAACGCCGCCTGAATCGCGGGTTCATTCGGGTCAAACTGCGCGGCTCGGTCTGTCTGGTCTCGGTCTGCGCGGCCGCGGTCTCTCTGATCGGGATTCCGCACCGGAAGCTCTCCGCGCCCGGTCTACTGCGATCCCTTGTCGCCCTTGCCGAAGAACGGAATGTGGAACGGCGAGTCCGTCGCGGCGGGCTTCTTCTGCTTGCCGTTGTTTTCCTGGCGCAGCAGGGTGCGCTGCGAGTTGATGCACAGCCAGCTCCCGTGCACGCGCTCAAAAACGTGCGTAAATATCCCTTTTTCTTCGACCTCTTCGCCTTTTACCTTGTGCTGCAGGCTATAGGTCCCGTTGGCCACCGCAATATCGCCCAGCATGCGCACGGTGATTACCTTCTGTGTCAGGTAAAGGGACTTGTCCTGCCCGTTGATCACCTGCACAATCTGCTGGTTGCGCGTGGTCACGTCCCCGTCTGACGAAACATCGACAAACAGCGGAGAAAGCACCAGTTCCAGCGCGTACTGGTCCCGCCGGTTCACAGCTCCGGACCAGCCGTCCTCAATCTTCTGGAACTGCGCAACCTCAGGACTCACCGTCGTGGTCACGCCGGGCTCAACCGCTGCCGGGGCGCTGCTGCCGCTCGCCCCGGAGGACGGACTCTGAGCAGTGGAACTGATAACCGCAAGAAGAAGGGCAAAAAAACTGACGCAATGGCGATTCATAGCCGCAAAATACCCCAACCCGTAAAAAGAGTGGCGCTTTCCAAATGATATCTCTTAGACGCTCCACAGTCCCTGAAAGGAGCGGAAAGCCGCGGGAAAGCCGCGGCCGTCCCCCGGCCGTCAGCGCCTGACGGCTCCACAAAGATCGGTTAGAAAAGACTTTGCAGCCGGTCCGGGCTGTGCAGCGTCACGATCGAATCCTCGATCGCGATCCAGCCGTCTTTGCGGAACTGCCCCAGGGTGCGCGTCACCGTCTCCCGCGTGGTGCAGGTCATCGATGCCATCTCTTCGTGCGTCAGCAGCAGCGGAAACCGGTATTCCCCGCTCTCCGTGTGCTCGCCGATCTGATGCGCCAGCTCAATCAGAAGCCTTGCCAGGCGTGCCGCCACCGTCTCGGCCAGCGCAATCCGGCAGGCGTCCTGCAGCGCAAAGCGGTACTCCTGGCAGATGCACTGGACCGCCCGCAGTTGCGCTTCCTTGTGACTGCGCAGAAAGGTCAGAAACCTCTCCCGCTCCACCGGCCGCAGTTGCGCCGGCGTCAACGTCGCGGCCGTCACCTCGTACACGCCGTGGGAAAGCACGGCGTACAGCCCCAGCATGGAGCCCGGCCCCGCGACCCGCACTATCATATGCCGGTCTTCCGGGCGCCCCGTCGTCAATTTAAGGTAGCCGCTGCAGATCAGGTACAGGCAGCGCGCATCCTCGCCCTGCGTAAAAAGTGAGGCCTGCGACGGCAGTGAGATCGTGCTTGTCGCCAGTTCCAGATCCGCCAGCACCGCGCTGCCCAGCGAGCAAAACCACCCCGGCCGCCGATTCGCGCACGCGGCGCAACCCAATGGCGAGGGCCGGCCTGCTGCTCTCGGCCGGATCTGCGCATCGAACGTACTCTGCGTGTCCGCCATCGTCTTCTTCCGTTCATTTCTCGATGCGGCCCGCCCGCCTGCTGTCCCCGGACTCCGTCCTTCCGCCCGAGCTGCAGGTCAGACCGGGATGCCGGCTCAGCCTCGCCAAGACAGAATCCCACTTCAATTTTGATCGATGTCGAAGGCCTTGGATGTGACGGGCCTCACGCCTTTTCAAACGCCCTTGAAGTCGTGTGATGGAAGTGGTGTCGCGTTGTCCAATATCAAGCTGTAAACTCCTGAGATACGAGGCGTTTCACCTGGAAACATCTCGTCGTATCCTCTGTGATGAATGTCACCGCCCCGGAACATGACAGCCCTGTAATCTTGCGTGCATGTGGTGATGCTCCACACCCGCGAGTGGCTGCCAGGGAATCGCGGCAGTGCTCATGCTCACATGGAGCGGATTCCGCATGCGGCGCGGTCTTTCGGCTGCACTCGGTTTCGGGTTGTGCCAGGAAGTTCTTTTTTTGAAGGCGGTATTTTGCATGCATACAAATAGGCCGGTAACGCGGATGTACGGTGCGGCCCTCGGGTGGCTTACGGGGCAGCGAGTGTTTTTGATGATCCTCCTCGGCGCGGGCTTGTTCTGCGCCTCGGCCCTGGCGGCTCCGCCGTCCGGCGCCAAATCCTCTGATGCATCGGCGGCTCCCGCCGCGCACGCTCAGTTTGTGGGCTCTGAAACCTGCGCCACTTGCCACGAGGCGGTGAGCAAGGGCTTTGCTTCCAACCCGCATACCAAGATGGCTTACCTGCACGGCAACCCGGCCGGCGTCTCCTGCGAGAACTGCCATGGCCCGGGGAGCGAGCACGTGGCCGGCGGTGGCGATGTCACCAAGATCTTCAACCCCGCCAAGGCCTCGGCCAAGGATGTCGATGCCAAGTGCCTTGGCTGCCATGCCGGCGCTCATCCTGACTTCATGCGCTCGCCCCACGCCAAGGCCAATGTCAGTTGCATCGGCTGCCACGACATTCACGGCGGCAAGACGGAGACGCTCCTCAAGGCGCCTCAGCCGACCCTCTGCTTCCAGTGCCACGCCGATCAGAAGTCCCAGTTCGATATGCCTTTCCACCATCGCGTCAACGAGGGGCTGATCAAGTGCAGCGACTGCCACGATCCCCACGGTACCTTCCAGAACAACAATCTGAGGAATACCGCGGATCAGAACATGATCTGCACCAAGTGCCACACCGATGTGCGCGGCCCGTTCGTCTACGAGCACGCTCCGGTCAAGGCTGAGGGCTGCATGTCCTGTCACACGCCCCACGGTTCGCAGAATGCGCGCCTGCTGAACATGCCGAGCATCAATACGCTCTGCAATCAGTGTCACAGCCGCGTTGCCAACGGAACGGTCCATGGACAAGGGTCAGGATCCGACGAACTGGAGCCTTGCACCACCTGCCATACCTACATCCATGGCTCGAACATCAATGCGGCGTTCCTCCGGTAAAAACGTTGGGAGCCGTGCCCGGAGCGCTTTTCCGAGCCCCTGGCACGGCGCCCAACGTAGATTGGTGCGTGACTTTTTAAGGGTTCGATTTCGGCAACGAGTTTGATTCAAGTGAGGCTTCATATGAAGAACGTAAGCTGGTTTTCTCGGCTTCTTAAGCAACAGCCATCTTTTGCAATGTATCTGGGGATGCTGGTAGCCATGTTTCTGGCTGCTGTCTGTATCGCGGTGGCGCAGAATCCAGTGAACCCGGTCCCGGCGCCCACCGAGCAGATGAGCGTCCCAAACGGCTATGCCATCCATGAATCCATCGACGTAGGCGGCCGCTTCTCGGGCCAGGTCGGCAGCGGTTCCATGTACGACACCCTGGTGAACCTGCAGTCCGGCCCCCGCGTCCTTGGAGAAACCTTTGAACTGCACGCTCTGCCCGGCACCAAGAATGCGCCTCTCGACGATCTGCGCGCCTTCGCCAGCGGCTTCGGTGGCGATCCCAACAACGTCGCCAAGCTGGATTTCTCCAAAGCCAAATGGTACGAGTTCTCCGGCCTGTTCCGCCGCGATCGCCAGTACTTCGACTACGACCTCCTGGGCAACCCCAATGTTCCCGGCGGGCAGTCCATCGCGCTCTCGCCCAGCGGCTCCTTCGCCTGGCCACAGGTGAACAACTCGCCCTTCCTCTTCAACACGGTGCGCCGCATGACCGACACCAACCTCTCTGTCTTGCCGCTCTCCAAAGTCACCTTCCGCTTCGCCTACTCGCAGAATGTCATGCAGGGGCCCACGTACACGCCGAGCGGCTATCAGCTGGGCGGCGGATACAGCCTCCTGCTCCAGGAATACCAGCGCAACAGCACCGACGACTTTATCGGAGGCGTCGATTGGAAGCCGGTGCGTGACACGAAGTTCACCTTCGAGGAGCAGGTCACTCACTACAAGGGCAACGACTACTTCACCCTCGCCCCCGGCGACCTCATCTTTCAGGAGGCGGATGGAACTCCGGCCGCTCCCCTGATCAGCTACGACAGCCTCAAGCCCTACTCGTCCGCTTCCTGCGACGCCACCAGCATGGCCGGCGGCTCATTCCTCACCGCATCGCCCAACGGCGGCGCCCCCATCATCAACGCGGCCTGCGCCGTGGCTACCGCCTACCAGCGCAGCCAGCCCACACGCATCCTTTATCCAACCGAGATCTTCCGCTTCCAGAGTTCGAGCATCAAGTCCATCTCCATGAACGGCGATCTCCGCTACACCGATGCGAACATGAACCTGCCCGCCTACTACGACAGCTTTCAGGGCCTGACCCTCGCCAATCCCGCCAAAAACACCCCGGCCAACCGCTCGCTTGCCTACACCGGAATTGCGAGCGCGAAACGCGAAGTCATGGCCGCGGATTACGGCGTCGTCTGGCAGGCCAGCCGGACGGTCAGTATCGAAGACCAGATCAACTACTCGAATGTGCATCAGCCGGGAACCTCGACCATGACCGGCGAATCCATCGTGGCCGATCCCGCGGGAGCCGGCAACGGCGTCATTACCAACCCGGTGCTGACCACATCCAGCGCCGCCGCGGGCGCGGGAACGCTCGAGGGCAGCAGCGCCATCGGCACCGCGCTCCCTGCCTACTTCGGCCAGCGCTTTACCACCAACAACGTCACCGTCAGTTGGGATGCAACGCCGCGTACCAGCTTCTCGTTCACCTACCGCTATCAGAACTACCTGATCTCGGAAGGGCAGGGAACCTCGCCCCACAACACTCCCATCCCGGCCAACAACACCAACTCCGGCGAGGTAACCATCAACGAAAACGGCGGCGTCTTCAATGCCGCCTGGCATCCCACGAATAACTGGGACATCAATGGCAGCTTCGAGGCCATGTACAACGACAACGCCTTCACCCCCATGGGATTCCGTCAGCTCCGGCACTACCGTGCGCATACCATCTATCGCCCCAGGACCTGGGCTACGGTCTCGGCTGCTTTCAACGACCTCGAGCGCCACAACAATACCAACAACAACCAGAACTTCCCGGGCAACACCACTCCCTACGCCGGACCGCTCGATCACGTCGATCACAGCCGCATAGGCAGCGTCAGCGCCCAGCTCTTCCCGAACGAGCAGTACGGGCTCGACTTCAGCTACTCCTACAGCGATGTCTATATGTCTGACAACATCTGCTACCTGGCCAGCGCCAGCGCGGCCCTGCCCGGTGCGGCCACTTCCGCCGGCACGGCCTGCCCCAACAACGGCGTCACCCGCGCGGGCGTCTACGACTTCGGTCCGGCCAAGGACTTCATGGATGCTCCGACCCAGTTCGGGACCGTCGCCTTCATCTACTCTCCCGTCAAGCAGATCCACTCCAACCTCGGCTATCGCGTCAGCTCCGTCAACGGCAGCCGGTTCTACAACGATGCCCGCGACGTAGCCGGTTCGCTGGTATCCACCTATCAGACTCCCTATCTCAGCCTCTCCTGGGAGTCGCGTCCCGGGCTGGTCTGGAAGGCCAGCTATGACTTCTTCGGCTACGGCGAGGGCGGGCCCAGCGGCGCCCAGTACTGCAGCACCACCAATCCCACCCCAACCAGCCCCGTCGCGCCGGTCCTGTGCAGCTCTCTCGCCGGCGTCGCCGGTACCGGTGGACAGACCGGAATGACCATCTCGCCTGCCGGCGAGACGGCGCCCCGGAACTTCCACGCCAATAACCTGACCATGGGTATGCACTGGCAGTTCTAGCCGATGGTCGGCGCCATGCTCAAAACCGGACGGGGAGGACTCTAATCAACCTCCTCGCCGCCTCGCTCAAGGGTTCGCCGGGGCCATCACCATTTGCCCCGGCGAAGACAATCCTGGAAGAAGCCGCACGCGACAACTGTTGCCACGCGCTGACTCCGCCAGGGAATGAAATACAGGAGTCATACCATGAGAAAGTCCGCTCGCACCATGTCCGCGCTGACTGCCATCGTGCTTCTGTCCGGCGCAGTAGGTTTCGCTCAGACCGGAAGCGCAACCTACAAGATCAAGTGTCAAAGCTGTCACGGCGCGCAGGGCGTGCCGAATCCGGGAATCGCCAAGGCCATGGGCGTCAAGCCTGCCAGTGATCCATCCGTGAAGTCCCTGAGCGAAGCGCAGATGATTGCAATTACCGCCAATGGCAAGGAGAAGATGCCCGCTTTCAAAGGCAAACTCTCCGATGCCGAAATCAAGGCATCGGTCGAGTACTTCAGAACCCTTGCCAGGTAAGAAACGTAGCTGAAGTAAGACAACAGAAAATGCAGGTTTGCCATGAGCCGGCGCGATCGTCGGTCTGTACGACTCGATCGCGCCGTTCCCTGTTCGTGGATTGCTGATACCATAACCGATACGGCACGATTGGCAAGCAAATCCGGTTTGGACGACTGATTTGAATCCCTGGCAAGCCAGGGTCGGCGTCCGCAACGGTAACCACTCAAGGAGTTTCACCATGTCGAAGATGATTCGTTCCCAGGTTGTGCTGGCTGCATGTGTTCTTCTGGCCGGCGCCATGTGCTTCGCCCAGGACGGCGCAGCGACGTACAAATCCAAATGCGCCATGTGCCACGGCGCCACAGGCACCCCCAGTCCGGGAATGGCCAAGATGATGGGCATCAAGCCCGTCTCTGACCCTTCCA
>JAKCDN010000131.1 GCA_021841795.1 Acidobacteriota bacterium
CTGAGCCCGGCTTCCGTTTCAGCTTCTGGGCCTGGTCCGATCCCGTCAAAGGCAAGCCCGTCGCCCTCGAAGGCGATCTCTCGGCCGCCGGCATGCACTTCGCCATCGTCGTCTCCCGCTGGAACGCCGTCGTCACCGACCGCCTCCTCGATGGCGCTCTCGACGCGCTTCTCCGCAGCGGCGCTGACCGCTCCGATATCCGCGTCGTCCGCGTTCCCGGCGCCTGGGAGATTCCCGCCGCCGCGCGCACCTGCGCCGGCGCGCATGCCGTCGATGCCGTCATCACCCTCGGCTGCCTCCTGCGCGGAGAAACCGCTCACTACGAGGCCATCTACAACGAGGTCGCCCGCGGCATCGGACAGTCGCAGCAGGACACCGGCATCCCGCACAGCTTTGGCGTGCTCACCTGCGAAACCCTCGAGCAGGCCCTCAACCGCGCCGGCATCAAGGCCGGCAACAAAGGCTTTGAGGCCGCCGCCGCCGCCATTGAGATGGTGAGCCTGCGCCGCAAGATCCTTGAAGGCGGTCCCGCTTGATCAGTCGCCATCGCCGCAAATCCCGCGAGCTTGCCATGCAGATGCTCTTTCAGGCCGACCTCGGCCGCCAGTCCTTTGACCAGGTCCGCGCTACCTTCTGGAAATCCGGCGACCCCGTCGAGCCTGAAGTCCGTGCCTTCGCTGAAGACATCTACCGCGTCGCCGAAGAGCGCCAGGAAGAGATCGACGCCCTCATCTCCAGCCACTCCACCCACTGGCGTCTCGATCGTATGCCCGCCGTCGATCGCAACCTCCTCCGCATGGCGGTTGCCGAACTGGTCGGCTTCAAGTCCACACCGTTCCCCATCGTCATCAATGAAGCGCTTGAGATCGGCCGCCGCTACTGCGCCCCCGAATCCATCAACTTCTTGAACGGCGTTCTTGACTCCGTAGCCCGCGGCCTCATCGCCGGCAACAGAAAATAAGCCGGAGCCGGCGCGAAACGCCGGGCAAAAAGCGGCGAGATCCTGCGCCTGCCCCCTCATTGCGGCGTCAGCTCGGGCAGATGGGCAGTCCGGGCTTCAGTCGCCCCGTAACGCCGTCTGCCCGGCCGCAAATCGCTGCGCCCGCTTCTCTCCCAGCCGTCGCGCCTTCCCGCGCACCCGCTCCCGCAGTGTGGAATCCGGCCTTCCCCACGGCCGCCGCCAGGCCGGCTGTCCGGGCGCCGTAACCCTGCACACGCGCCCTATTCCCTCCTGCTATCCTTGATTTGTGACTGCTGTTGCGCGCCTGAAATCACCCTTGATCCTCACCTCGCTTCTGGTCTTTGCCGTCGCCGCCTGCCATAAGGAAGAGCAGGCCGTCGAAGGCGTCGCACGCAAGGCGCATACCGTCGAGCAGACGGTCCAGGACAACCAGACCCAGCTCGACCAGGACCGCACCGCCCTGCTCCAGATTCCCCTGCCCACCAAAAGCCTCTACATCGACATTCACGACCCCTCCGCCTGGCAGAATCCATTCCTCGCCGTCGGACCCCAGAACATGACGCTCCGCATCCTTCTGCCCGATGCCAATCCCAGCTCCGCCGGCCAGGGAGGTTTCCTGCGACCCACCGCCGCCCGCCGCCAGGAGCTCGAACTGCGCCCCTCCGATCTTGAAAAAGCCGTCGTCGCCATGCCTCGCGGCGCCTGGCCCTACGGCCGCGTCATCGCGGTCGCGGAATCCCCTGAGGCCGCCCCCGGCGTTCGGCCCGCCGTTCGCCGCAACGTCGAAGCCGTCATCCGGCAGCTCAACGACCTCGGCATCGTCGTCGAAGAGTGGCCCTCCCGCTGACCGCTCGCCCGCTGCGCCTCCGTCTGTTCTCCGCTGCGCGCTGCCTCCAACTCCGGTTCCGTCACCCAGCCGTGCAGTACAATCTTTGAGAATCTGCATCGCGCAAAGGAGCTTGCTTCCCATGGCCGATGTTCCCCCGCCGCAACCCCCGCTGCGTGTCATCGTCCTCATGCCCCTGCGCGACGACTGGACCTCCGCCGCGGAGTTGCTCTACCGGCTCGACCGCGCGCTCGCCTCCGCTCCCTGCGCCGTCCATGTCCTCCTCGTCGACGACGGCTCCCAGCAGGACTTCGACCCCGCTGCTTTTCCCTCCCGCTTCGCTGCCATCGCCGGCGTGCAGATCCTCCGCCTCCGCCGCAATCTCGGCCATCAGCGGGCCATCGCCATCGGACTCACACACATCGAGCAGTCCTGCCCCTGCGATGCCGTCCTCGTCATGGACGGCGACGGCGAGGATACTCCCGAGGGCGCGCTGCAGTTGCTCCAGGCCTTTAACGGCCACTTCGCCCTCTTTGCCAAGCGCAGCCGCCGCACCGAGTCCCTTGTCTTCCGCCTCTTCTACCAGTTGTACAAAGCCCTTCATCTCCTCCTCACCGGCGTGCGCGTCGAAGTCGGAAACTTCAGCATCCTTCCCGCCCGCCATCTCAAAACCCTTGTCGTCATGTCCGAGCTCTGGAACCATTACGCCGCCGCCATGATCCGCTCCGGCCTGCCCCTGGCTGCCCTTCCCATCCCCCGCGGTCACCGCATCTCCGGAACCTCCAGGATGAACGTCGTCGCCCTTGCCGCCCACGGCATGAGCGCCATCTCCGTCTATGGCGACATCGTTGGCGTCCGGCTCCTCTTTGCCTCCATGACCGGGCTCCTCATCGCCTTCCTCGCTATCCTCGCCGCCTGGCTCCGCTTCTTCACCGTGCAGTCCATCCCTTCCTGGGCCGCCTGTTTCGCCGGCGTTCTCATCGTCATCCTCATTCAGTTCGTCACCCTCGGCTTTACCCTCACTCTCACCTTTCTCTCCAACCGCATCAACCTCAGCTTCGTTCCCCTGCGCGACTACCGCATGTTCGTCGAAGACTGCCGCGATATCTTCCCCGCCTGATGTGGCGTCTCGAAAGTGCGCGGCCTGAACGCTCGGTCGCCTGAGTGTAGTCTGACCGGTCTTCGGGCCCTGCGGAGCCGAAAGATCTGCGCCTGTTCGTCCGTGAATTTCGGATTCATCGCTCGGGCAAATCCCTCTCTGCCCGCCGGCCTCTGTCCCGCTCTCTGCTCCGCGGCCGTCCCCAACGCGCTACCATGTCTTCGTGAGCCAGTCTTCGTTTTCCGTCCTCTCGAATCCTGCTCCGCTCGACCATGAGCGATTCTCTGCGCATCGCGAGCTCGAAAGCCTTCTCAAAAACTCTCTCCGCGGCGAAGTTCACTTCGATCTTGGTTCGCGCGCCCTCTACGCCTCCGACTCCTCGAACTACCGCCAGCTTCCCAGCGGCGTCGTCTATCCGCGCGACGCCGCCGATGTTGAGGCCGCCCTCGCCGCCTGCCGCAAAACCGGAGCCGCCGTGCTGCCGCGCGGCGCGGGCACCAGCCTTGCCGGCCAGTGCGTCAACGTCGCCGTCGTCTTTGACTACTCGCGCTTCATGAACGCGCTGCTGCAGATCGACCCCGCCGCCCGCATCGCCCGTGTGCAGCCCGGCATCGTCCTCGACCGCCTCCGCGACGCCGCCGAGCTCCACCACCTCACCTTCGGGCCCGATCCCGCCACGCACTCCCGCTGCACCCTCGGCGGCATGATCGGCAACAACAGTTGCGGTGTCCACGGGCTCATGGCCGGCAAAGCCGTCGACAACGTCGAGTCCCTCGACATCGTCCTCTACGATGGCACCCGCATGACCGTTGGGCCCACTCCGCCCGACCGGCTCGATGCCCTCGTCCGCTCCGGCGGCCGCGTCGGCCAAATCTACTCCGGCCTCGTCCGCATCCGCGACCGTTACGCCGCCCTCGTCCGCGATAAGTTCCCCCGCATTCCCCGCCGCGTCTCCGGCTACAACCTCGACGAGCTGCTGCCCGAGGGCAACTTTAACGTTGCCCGCGCCCTCGTCGGCTCTGAGGGCACCTGCGCCAGCATCGTCTCCGCCACCCTCAACCTCACTGCCAGCCCACCCTTCCGCGTGCTCACCGTCGTCGGTTTCAGCAGCGCCTTCCTCGCTGCTGATGCCGTGCCCCTCGCGCTTCAGCACAAACCCATCGGGCTTGAAGGCTTCGACCATCTGCTCGTGGACTTCATGCGCCGCAAGGGCCTCGCCCTGCGCGACATCGATCGTCTCCCCGAGGGCACCGGCTTCCTGCTCATCGAGCTGGGCGGCTGGTCCGCTGAGGAAGCCCGCGCCCAGGCTGAAGCCGTCGCCCGCGCCGCCCAGTCCTGGCCCTCCTCTCCCGTCGCCCACATCTGCTCTCCTGAGGAAGCTGCCTCCGTCTGGCATGTGCGCGAGTCCGCCCTCGGCGCCATGGTCTTTGTCCCCGGTGAGCCCGATCGCTGGGAGGGTTGGGAAGACGCCGCCGTCCCGCCCCACCGCCTCGGCAGCTACCTCCGCGCCATCTCCGCCCTCATGGCCGAGTACGGCTACCGCAGCCCGCTTTACGGCCATTACGGCCAGGGCTGCGTGCACATGCGCATTAACTTCGACTTCTCTACGCCGGAAGGAATCAATAAATTCCGCCAGTTCCTCGACCGCGCCACCGACGTCGTCATCGCCCACGGCGGCTCGCTCTCCGGCGAGCACGGCGACGGCCAGGCCCGCGCCGCCCTGCTCCCCAAAATGTTCGGCCCCGAGCTCATGCAGGCCTTCCGCGAATTCAAAATGCTCTGGGATCCTGACAACCGCATGAACCCGGGCAAGCTCGCCGACGCCGTGCGCGTCTACGACCCCGTGGAGAATCTCCGCCACGCCGCCCACCCCGGCGATCACAGCCACGACTCCCACACTCTTGAAACCCACTTCGTCTTCGCAAAAGATCAGGGCTCTCTCGCCCGCGCCACCGAGCGCTGCGTCGGCGTCGGTACCTGCCGCAATACCGTCGGCGGCGTCATGTGTCCCAGCTACCGTGCCACTGGCCAGGAGCAGCACTCCACCCGCGGCCGCGCCCATCTGCTCTCTGAGATGCTCACCGGCGCCCTCCGCCACGAAGGCTTCCGCAGCCAGGCCGTCTACGAGGCCCTCGACCTCTGCCTCAGTTGCAAAGCCTGCAAATCCGAGTGCCCGGTCCAGGTCGATATGGCCGCCTACAAATCCGAGTTCCTCGCCCAGCGCTACAAGGGCCGTCCTCACCCCCTCCACCATTACATCTTCGGCTTTGCCGATCGCCTCGCCCGCTACGGCTCCCTCGCTCCGGCGCTGACCAACGCCGTCCTCACCGGACCGCTCACCAGCCCCCTCATCAAGCACATCGCCGGCGTCGCGCAGCAGCGCCAGTTGCCCCGGCTCGCCTCCCGCAGCTTCCAGAAGTCCCGCTCCGCGTCCCCGGCCTCCAGCCATGGCTCCGCCGCGCCCCAGGCGGTCCTCCTCTGGCCCGATACCTGGAACAACTACTACCACCCCCAGTCCCTCCACGCCGCTGAAACCGTCCTCGCCGGCGCGGGCTTCCGTGTCCAGGTCCCTCGCGGCCACATCTGCTGCGGCCGCCCGCTTTACGACTTCGGCCTCCTCCACGCCGCTCGCGCCTATCTCGATCGCGTCCTCCGGCGCATGGCTCCGCACATTGACGCCGGCATGCCCTTTGTCTTCCTCGAACCCAGTTGCGCCAGCGTCTTCAAAGACGAGCTCCTCGAGCTCTTTCCCGACGATCCCCGCGCCCTGCGTCTCAGCAGTCAGGTCTGGCTCTTTGCCGATTTCCTCGCCGCCCACGCTCCCGATTATGTCGCCGGCCGGCTTGAAGGCGCTCACGTCCTCATCCACGGCCACTGTCACCACAAAGCCGTCTTCGGCGGTCCCGCCAGCGAAATCGCCCTCCTTCGCAAAGCCGGCGCCGCCGTCGAGCCCATTCAGGCCAGTTGTTGCGGCATGGCCGGACCCTTCGGCTTTGAGGCCGATAAGTTCGAGGTCTCCCGCGCCATCGCCGCCCAGGGACTGCTTCCCGCCGTCCAGTCCGCCGCTCCCAACACCCTCGTCGTCGCCGACGGCTTCAGTTGCCGCGAGCAGATTGACCAGCTCGCCCATGCCAAAGCCCTTCACTTCGCTGAAGTTCTAGCCTCCGGATGCAAATGCGGCGGGTAATCCCCACCCGCCCTCTGGAGGTCTAATTTGTGGTACATCTTGCACAACCTGTGTTCTACGGCCTCCTTGCCGCCTTTCAACATGAGGTAAACTGAGTCTGTTTCATACCGAAACATATCCTTGAGTGGGTAGCGAAAGGAGATTTTGTTATGGCTGACGACAACAAATCCTATGGAATGGCTTGGTTCCTGGCCGGACTGGGCGTTGGCGCCCTGGTCGGCATCCTTTACGCCCCCAAGAGCGGCCGCGAAACCCGTGAGACAATTGCGCAGGGCGCCCGCGAGGGCACCGAGTATCTGCGCACCCGCACCCGCGAAGCCGCCGAGAACGTCTCTGCGATCGTCGACAAAGGCAAGGAGCAGGTCGGCGCCATCGTTGACAAGAGCAGGGAACAGGTCGGCAACTATGTCGATCGCAGCCGTGAGGCCATCGATCGCGGTCGCGCCCAGTGGGAAGAGTTCGTCGAGCGTGGAAAGAACCTCGTCAACGATCAGTCCTCCCGCGTCAGCGCCGCCGTTGAAGCCGGCCGTCAGGCCTACCATCAGACCGCAGCCGTGCCGCCGGAGAATCTGCAGGGCTAGGAGCGAGTGCAATTCCTGAGTCGCCGCATCCTCAAGCCGCAGCACGCAAGTAGGCGCGGCCCAGGGACCGGTGACACGGCGTAGAATCGGGAACGGCTGCAGTAACCAGGGATTGCCGTAGAGGGCCCTCCATCCGGCTCCGGTGTTTTTTTGTGATTCCGGCATGATTCTTTTCCGGATCGGATGTATTCGCGCCGAACGGTCCGTAAGCGGGCCGCCGGCCTCACGGAAGATCATGTTGACACGATTTTTCCGGAGTAGCAGTTATCGCAATTCCTGAGTGGCCGTAACCGGAAGCCACAGCACGCATGTCGACGCCGCCCAGGCAGCGGGGACATTGCACCAAATCGAAAACGGCTACAGCAACCCAGGAATTGCCGTGGCCAGCAGAAGCCCTGCGCGAGAGTAATCCGATGCCGAAATTCGATATCCCAACCCTGCAACTCATCCTCGTCGCCGTGGTCGCCCTGGCCTTTCTCGTTCAGGCCATCGTTCTGGTCCTCGTGCTCGTCGCCGTCCGCAAGTTTGCCCGCTCGCTTACTGAGGAAGTGCAAGATCTTCGCTCGGCCGTCATGCCCATCGTCGATACCACCCGCAAACTTGTCGAGCGCCTTGCCCCCAAAATTCAGGAAACCACCGCCGACCTCGCCGTCCTCACTCGCGCCCTGCGCGATCAGGCCGCTGACGTGCAGGCCGCTGCCGATGACATAATCGCCCGTGCCCGCAACCAGGCCGGCCGCGTCGATTCCATGCTCACCAGCCTCCTCGATGCCGTCGATCGCGCCACTGTCTTCATGGCTGAGACCGTCTCCAGGCCCATGCGCCAGCTCTCGGCCTTCCTCGCCTCCGCCAGGGCCGTCGTCGAGTCCCTGCGGGCCAACGAAGCTCCGCGCCGCGCTGAACCGGACCGTCCCGCCGGCAATCGCGACATGTTCGTCTAGCCCGTCCCGCGCCTGGCCCGGCCGCCGTCCGCTGTGCGGCAATCCGGTCTTATCCTTACGCCTTCATCTCCGCGGAAGCGCCGCTGTGGATCCAGCCGCCGCCCACCACCTCGTCGCCGTCATAGAACACCGCCGCCTGTCCCGGCGTCACCGCGCGTTGCGGCTCGTCGAACCGCGCCCGGCACTCGCCCGCGCCTGCCGGCTCCAGCGTGGCCCACGCCGGCTCGTGCCGGTGCCGGATCTTTGCCCGCACCCGCATCGGCTCCTTCAGCTCCGCGATGCTGATCCAGTTCATCCCGCGCGCGCTCAGCGTCTCGGTGGCCAGCTCCGCCTCTGCGCCCACCGTCACCCGATGTCCCGCCGGATCGATGTTCAGCACGTAAAGCGGCGAAGGCGACGCCACTCCCAGCCCCTTGCGCTGCCCCACC
>JAKCDN010000132.1 GCA_021841795.1 Acidobacteriota bacterium
CCGAAAGAGCCGAAACGCTGGCCGCATTCGCGGAACGCGAGCTGCGCGCGCACGAGCACGCCATGAGCCGCTTCGACGCCGCGGGCCCTTTGGCGGATTTGAACCGCCGCGCCGCGCGTGAAGCCGTTGCTCCGCCCGCAGATCTCTGGCAGATTCTGCTGCGGTGCCGCCACGACTGGCAGCGTACCGGCGGCGCCTTCGATATTACCCTCTGGCCCCTCATCCATCTTTGGCGCGAGTGCCTGGGGCGCGGCCAGGAACCGTCTCCCGATGCCATCGCCGAAGCCAGGCGCCACACCGGAATGGAGCGCGTGCACTTCGACGAGGCCGCGCGCACCGTGCGCTTCGAGAGCGCCGCCATGAGTCTTGATCTCGGCGGCTTCGGCAAGGGCTACGCTCTCGATCGCATCGCCGAGGGCTTGCGCTCGCAAGGCGTCGAGCAGGCGCTGCTGAGCTTTGGCGAAAGCTCGATCACCGTCCTCGGCGCGCATCCCCACGGGCCTGCTTGGCCGGTCGGTATCGCGGACCTGTTTGAGCCCTCGCGCACCGTGCACACCTTTCATCTCAAGGATGCTTCGCTCTCTTCGTCGGGAACGGCTCCATTCAACCGCATGGCCGGGCCCGGGGAACACGGCCCGGTTGCCGGCCGGATTATCGCCCCGCACAACGGGCGGCCCATCGAAGGGTTTCGCACCATGTCGGCCGCAACCCTCAGCGCAACCGACGCTGAGGTGCTTTCCACAGCACTGCTCGTCACCCCCGAAAGCAAGCGCGCCGCGCTGCTTGCCCAGTTCTCCAGCGTCTCCGCGACAGAAATTGTCTATCACCCCTGCGAGCGGGATCACCAGGCTTGCATCCAATGGCAATATGGACTCTGAATTTTCGCCTCTTGCTTCGCCCGCGCCGCAAGGCCGCGCGCAGCGCCGTGAGTTCCTCAAGCGGCTGGCTGTCGTGGCGAGCTCATCGGCGCTGCTTGCCGACCTGCCGTGGTGGACGCCGCTGCGCGCCGAGCCCGTAGGCAACTCGCCCGCCGACCGCGTGCGCCTGGGTCTCATCGGCGCGGGCACGCGCGGCAGCTTTCTTCTCGCCAACCTCCTGCAAACGCCCGGCGTTGAAATCGCGGCCCTCTGCGACGACTACCCGCCGCATCTTGAGGCAGCTCTGGCCAAGGTAAAAGGCGCCAGAGGCTTCTCTGACCACCGCCAGATGCTTGACATGCCCGACCTCGACGGCGTGCTCATCGCCGTGCCTCTCTTCCTGCACGCGCCCATCTGCCTGGATGCCTTCGCGGCCGGCAAGCATGTCTTTTGCGAAAAGAGCCTTGCTTACTCCATTGCGGAGTGTCAGGCCATCGCGGATGCGCACCGCGGCAGCGGCAAGGTCTTCCAGATCGGGCATCAGCGCATGTTCAGCCCCGTGTTCTTGCGCGCGCTGCAACTGGTGCGCGACGGGCGGATCGGGCCCATCACCCAGATGCGCGCCTACTGGCACCGCAACGGCAACTGGCGCAATCCCGTCCCGGCTTCCGGGCCCGATCCAAGCCCGTTTCCGAGCCTCGAACGCCGCTTGAACTGGCGGCTCTACCTCGACTACTCGCGCGGGCTCATGACCGAGCTCGCGTCGCATCACATCCAGGTGGCAAACTGGTTTCTTGACGCGCATCCCGTCAGTTGCGCCGGCTACGGCAGCATCAACTACTGGAAAGACGGTCGCGAGGTCTACGACAACGTCAACGTGGTCTACCGCTACGCCAACGGCACCCAGGTCGTCTACGACTCGCTCATCAGCAACCGGTTCTACGGCATGGAAGTGCAGATCATGGGACCGGAGGGCACCATCGAGGCGGAAACGGGCAAAATCTTCTCCGAGAATCCGCCGCCGGCGCCCGGCATCGTGCAGCTCATCAACGGCATCGAACACGGATTTTTCAGCGCGGTTCCCATCGGCGGGCCAAGCTGGGTTCCGGAGCTCAAGAAAGACACCAAAGGCAGCTACCTGGTGCAGGACCAAAGCACGGATGATGGAACGGCAATCTCCATGGCCGCCTTTGCCAACTCCATTCGCGCCAACAAGCCCATCCCGGGCATGATGGAGCAGGCGTGCCGATCCGGCGTAAGCGTCCTGATGGGTCACAACGCCATGGAGCAGCAGCAGGAGATCGCCTGGCCGGAGGGATTCAGAGAATGAAAGACATCATCATCCCGGGACGTCGCATCGCCCGCGAGTTGTGGGTCTTGGCCGGCTGCTTTGCGGCCGCCGTCTGCGTCAATGTGTACGCCATTCTGCGCTTCCACACCGCCTGGAAGGAACTGATCACCACACTGCACATCACGCTGGCGGTTGCCGCGGTCTTCTATGCGGTCCTGGCGCTCGTGCGGGCGCTTGTCTTCGGACTGATGCGCGTCTTCCGCGGAAAAGTGGCTTGATCCTCCGCGCCGTCCGGGTTCGGTGCGGAAGCTTTGCTTCCCGCGCTGAACCGGATGCGCGCCGCTGTCTTCGCCGCATCGGATTTCAGGCAATCTTCATCTTGACTCGCGTATAGTCGATGGGCGGTTGGGTAGTACTGGGTCCGAATCAAAACACAGGGAATTTCGATCCGTTTGAAAGAGGCACAGCCATGTCGTTCAAGCCAATTGCCGCAACGGTGTTTTCACTCTTTCTCCCACTTGCGGGACTTGCCCGCGCGCAGTCCGGCGGCCCCTATCAGGTGCAAAAGATCCAGATCGTCGGCGGCGACGGCGGATTCGATTACGTAACCGCCGATCCCGACGGCCGCAATCTGTACGTTGCGCGTTCCGGCAAGGACGGCCACATCGGCGTCTTCAATCTCGACACCCTCGCGCAGGTCGGCGACATTCCCGGCATCAGCGCGCACGGCGCGGCGGTGGACACCGCCACAGGCCACGGATTCGCAACCTCCAATCCGATAACGATGTTCGACGCAAAGACCTTCGCCATTATCAAGAAGATCGATGTCCAGGGACACCCAGACGGCTACCTGGACGATCCCTACCACCACCGCTTCTACATCCTCAGCCACGCTGAGCCCAACGTCACCGTGCTCGACGACAAGGATGGCTCGATCCTCGGCGCCATCGACATTGGCGGCGCGCCCGAGCAGGCCGTACTCGACGGCAACGGCAAGATCTACGTCGATATCGAGGACAAGGCCGCCATCGCCGTGATCGATACCAATGCGATGAAGATGGTCGGCCGCTACGATCTCGCCAGCCGCGGCGGCGGTTGTGCCGGCCTGGCTCTCGATGCAAAGAACGGCATCCTCTTTGCCGCCTGCCGCGAAAAGAACAACATGATCATCCTCTCGGCTGCCGATGGCCATATCATCACCGACCTGCCGACCGGCGTGGGCTGCGACGGCGCCACATTCAATCCCGAGACCATGGAAGTCTTCAGTTCCCAGGGCGACGGAACACTGACGGTCATCAAGGAAAACTCACCCACAAGCTTCGTCGTCGAGCAGACCGTCTTTACGCCGCTGCGCGCCAAGACCATCACGCTCGACACCAAAACCGGAAACCTGTTTCTGATCACCGCCGAATACGGGCCGACCCCGGCGCAACCGGCGCCTGAGCCCACGGCGGCGCGCCCTGCGGGCGGCCCTCCTGCATTCATGCGCGGACCGCGCCCGCCCATGATCCCCCACTCCTTCCAGATCATCGAGGTAGGCAAAAACGCGCAAGGAAATTGACATGTCGGCATGCCATGATTCACATGTGCGCGACGGACACAGCGATCGACGAGCGATATCAATGGGTCTGGTCCTATAAGCCCACCGCGGAACGCCCAAAGGTGTCATGGCCGGACTCCGCAGCATCTTTCGCCTGTCCAGCCACGTGACCGCCGTGCCGGAGATGCTCGCAAGCTACCGCGCAAGGAGCCAGAAGCTTCCGGATTCAGGCCGCGGTGCGCGTAGCCAATCGCTCGTTGCAGCCTCGGTTTTCCGAGCCCTCACCGTCGGCGGCACTCGAAGAAGCGCGGCCGCTCACCGAGAGGCGAACCTCACGCAGGCAGCTACGAAAGGCATTTTCGCCTCGATGAGCTACGCGCGCGCGCTTCCATCAACGATGGTCTCGAGCATGGCTTCAGCCCGCGCCAGATCCTCCTCCGTGTCCACGCCGATGGTGTCGCGCGGCGCTTCAGCCACGTAGATCGCAATACCGTTTTCAAGCAAACGCAGTTGCTCCAGCCGCTCCAGCTTTTCCAGCGGCGACGGCGCAAGCGCGGCGAAGCGATCGAGAGCGTCCTTGCGATACGCGTAGATGCCAAGATGCTTGCGATAGCCCCTGAAGCCCGTCTGGTCGCGGTCCCGGGGAATGGTGGCGCGCGAAAAGTAGAGCGCCCGGCCATCGAGAGCCGTCACGACCTTGACCGCGTTAGGATTCGCAAACTCTTCCTCCGGACAGCGCACGGAAAGTGTGCTCACTTCCACCTCGGGCCGCGCAAACAGGGCGAGCAGCGGCGGGAAAAAATCAGGCGTCAGCGTCGGCTCATCGCCCTGAATGTTCACGTAGATGTCGGCCTCGATCTGGCGTGCCACCTCCCTCACCCGATCGCTGCCGCTGGCGCACGCAGGCGAGGTCATCACCACGGGAATGGCTCGCGCGCGACATGCCGTGGCAACTTCTTCGGCATCGGTGGCAACCACCACGGGACTCATCAGGCCGCTGGCGTTGGCCGCGCGCCAGACCCACTCCACCATGGGCCGGCCGGCTATTGGCCGCAGCACCTTGCGCGCCATGCGCGTCGACTGCAGCCGCGCAGGGATCACCCCTGCGATACGAAGGGATCTCATGCAGTCGAGTGTAAATGGGCGCAGCAGCTTCGTAGTCGCAGATCCGGCGTTCCCAGGATTCCAAAATCGGCGGGTGACGCTCCGGCTGTTCTACCGCATCAGCGCAGCCAGCCTGGCTTCGGCGCGCGCCAGACCCTCGGCCGCCGCTTCAGGACTGCTGCTCTGATGGTCCGCGTACACAAATTCAATCTGCGTAAGCCCGATCAGGCCCAGAATCCTGCGCAGGTAAGGCTCCTGATGATCGAGCTGCTGAAACGCCGTTTTGGGCGGATAAGCGCCGCCACGCGATGAAAACACGTAGACCCGTTTGCTCGGCGGCACCAGCGGCGTCACCCCGTCGGCGGCGAATGCAAACGTACGGCCCTCTCTGACAATCAGATCGATCCACGCCTTCAACGATGCGGGGATGGAAAGGTTCCACATCGGTGCGCCCAGCACCACCACATCGGCGGCAAGCAACTCATCCACCAGCCGGTCGGAGTAGCCAAGCGCCTCATTTTGCGCGGCGCTGCGCGTCTCCGCGGCAGTAAACGATGCATCGATGAACAGCTCATCCAGATAGGGAAAGCCCTCCAGCGACGAGTTGTGGTGGAGAACTCTGCCTTCGGGGTTCTGCCGTTTCCACTGCTCTGCAAAGGCGTTTGCAAGGCGGCTCGAAACCGATGCCGAGCGCGGGCTGGAATCGATATGGAGCAACAAGGGCATTGACGTTCGTTGAAAGCAAAGGGATTAGCTGGACAAACTTGGGCTGGCTTTTGAAAGCTGAACTGGTGGCGGGGGAGAGGATCGAACTCTCGACCTTGGGGTTATGAATCCCACGCTCTAACCATCTGAGCTACCCCGCCGGAGAGGGCGCAGACGCTCAGAGGTCGCGCCGCACCGCTTATCTTGATGATACGGACCCGGACAAATCAGGTCAAACCCCGGAGCCTGCCCGGTGGCGCCCAGCGCATATGCACGGCATGAGCGCGCGCCAGACCCGGCCCGCGCCGGCAGACTCCCTCCTCGCGCAACTCCGCCCGCGCCGAGTCCTCGCTTCACCGCATGCGCGGGTTGATCCACCAGTAGACCACGTCCGTCATCAGATTCACGAGCACATAGGTAAGCCCGATCGCCAGCAGACAGCCTTGAACCAGTGCGTAGTCGCGGTTCGAGATCGCGCTCACGGCAAGCCGTCCCAGGCCTGGCCAGCTGAAAATGGTCTCAGTCACAATCGCCCCCGCCAGCAGTGCGCCAAACTGCAGGCCAACGACGGTGACAATCGGCACCAGCGCATTGGGCAGCGCATGACGGCACACCACGGCCGTCTCGCTCAGCCCCTTGGCGCGCGCGGTGCGGATGTAGTCCTGCCCAAGCTCCTCCAGCATGGCTGTGCGCACCATGCGCGTCAGGATCGCGGCCAGTGCAGCGCCCATCGTCGCGGCCGGCAGCACCAGGTAGCGCCAGTCGATTGCAGCCGAACCGCCGGCGTTGGCTCCGGAAACGGGCAGCCATCCAAGGCCTATCGAGAACACCAGAATCAGCACCGGCCCCAGCGCGATCCCGGGCACGGAGAGCCCCAGGAGCGAAACCACCGAGAGCATCTGATCGGCCCAGCGGCCGCGGCGCACCGCGGCCAGCATTCCCGCGGGCAGCGCCAGAGCCAGCGCCAGCAACAACGCCGCCACCGTGAGCGCCAGCGTGTAAGGGTAGCGTTGCGCGATAAGGTGCGCAACCGAGTCGTGCAGCCGGATCGAGGTGCCCAGATCCCCGTGCAGCACTCCGCTCCAGTAGCGGATGTATTGCGTGCGCAGCGGCAGATCCAGGCCAAGCTGGTGGCGCAGCGACCCAAGATCGGTCGGCGACGCGCCTTCGCCCAGCATCATCTGCACCGGATCGCCAGGAACCAGGTGGATGAGCAAAAACACCAGCGAAACCACCAGCCAGACCACCGGTAATGTCAGCGCGAGGCGGATGAGCGTCTGCTTCATGGGCTGAACTCAACAATAAATGAGACCGGCCCGTCTTTTGCCCCGCGCCGCCGCAACCCGCGCGCAAATTCCCATTGCCGCGCCCCGGTACTGCAACACTTTTTCCAATTATGGGTTCAACTCGATAGGCGTCGGCCGGTCCGTGCGGCGCTGCATCCCGAAAAAATTCATGAGGTCGATTCATGTTCAGGTTCAGGATCTTTGCCGCAATGGCCGTACTCCTTCTGCCGCTGGCCGTGGCAGGCTGCTCGCATCCCCGACCGGTGGTTTACGCGCCTCCGCCGCCGGGGCTCAGTCCGGTCGCGCAACAGGGCTTTCACGATGGATTTCTTGCCGCGCGCCGCGACATGCGGCACGAGCTTCCGCCTAACGTACAGCGGCATCCGCGATTTCGCAATCCGCCCGTTCCTCCGCCCGCATTCGTCGACTACCGTCATGGCTTCCGCGCCGGCTACGAGCAGGCAATTCACGGCGTACCCGCTCCGGCGCCCGCGCAGTGAAACCAGCGCCCCGCCTTTCCCGCGACATGCACAGCAAAGGTTCGTGAGAACATGAAGTGATCCCTGACCGGAAGCCCATGTCAACATCCACAAGCCATCGCTATGTTGTCTTTCTGGCATGCACGGCAGCTCTTGGGGGCCTGCTCTTCGGTTTCGACGTCGCCATCATCACCGGGGCCGGCCCCTTTCTCACGCGTCATTTCGGCCTCACCGAGATCGGTCAGGGATGGGCCTTCAGTTCCCTGCTCTTCGGTTGTGTCCTCGGCTCGTTTGCCGCCGGCCGCCTTACCGATCGCCTCGGCCGCAAGCGCATGCTGGTCTGGGTCGCCATCCTCTTTGCCTTCACCTCGCTGGCGACCGCGGCCGCGCCCACTTTCTCATTCTTCCTCTGCGCCCGGTTTATCGGCGGCATCGCCGTCGGTGGTGTGTCCCTGCTCTCGCCCATGTATGTTTCTGAAGTCTCGCCGCCATCGATCCGGGGGCGCATGGGCGCCTTCTACCAGATGTCGATCATCACCGGCATCCTGATCTCCTATTGCATCAACTACCTGTTGCGCAATACCGGCCCGGCCAACTGGCGGTGGATGTTTCTGTCGGGCATGCTGCCTTCGCTGCTCTTTCTCGTTCTCATCTCGCTGGCCCCCGAAACTCCGCGCTTCCTGGTCCGCATCGGCAAAACCCGCCAG
>JAKCDN010000133.1 GCA_021841795.1 Acidobacteriota bacterium
CTCCGCCTCATTGCGCGCGGGCACGATAACGGCAACGCCTGCCCGGCCGGATGGAGTATCTCGATCCAGAACGGGCAGGGATCGCCAGAAACCGCCGCGGAACGCGATGAGGTAGATCCATGCAGCACAGGCGAAGATCGCCAGCCAGGTTGCAGGTTCCTTGCCTGCCGCGGTCCATGGTGCAACCGAATGGTAGACGAGCGAAAGAGAGGCGGACATAGCTGGTATCGATTGTGCCGTATCGGGGGCGGCGGGTGCAGTTTCCGAAGGTGGGGACACGGGGCTATGATGCATGGGTGCCGGAATTGGCACCAAACCACGCCATCAAAAGAAACTGAAGCCTGCACGATGCAGCCCATGGATTGCAGGTTCAGGAGGACAGGATGAAAGCCTTTTCACGCCGCGACGTATTGAAATCCAGCCTACTGGCGCCGGCAGTTGCCGCCGCGGCAGGCAGCATGAACCCGATGGAAGCCGCCGCGCTGGTTGCCGGCGAGGGTGCCGGGCAGCTTTCCACAGAAGAATCGAGCAGCGTGACGAACCCTGCGATGTCCAATGCCCAGCGTGAGCGGCTGCTGCTGGACTTCGGTTGGCGCTTCCACTATGGCAACGCGTGCGACGCGGACAAGGATTTCGGATTTGGCAGCGGACGTACCGGCAACTTCCAGAAGACGGGAGGATACCTGGCGGCCAGTTCCCTAGCCTTCGACGACAGCGACTGGAAGGCGGTCAACCTGCCGCACGACTGGGCGGTGGAATTGCCGTTCACGAACGATCCGGCGCTGCAGAGCAAGGGCTATTACCCTCTGGGACGGAACTATCCGGAGACCAGCATCGGATGGTACCGGCGGGTTTTTGAGATGCCGGCGGCGGACAAGGGCAAACGCATTTTTATCGAGTTCGACGGGGCCTACCGCCAAGCAACGGTGGTGGTGAACGGCTTTTATATCGGGCAGCATAGCGGGGGATACGATCCATTCCATTTCGACGTAACGGATTTTGTGAATCCCGGAGGCAGAAACGTGCTGCTGGTGCGTGTGGACGCGACGGAGAGCGACGGATGGTTCTATGAGGGCGCGGGGATCTACCGCCATGTGTGGCTGGTGAAGACCAGCCCGGTGCACGTGAAGCAATGGGGCACCTTTGTCCGGTCCGAGATCAAGCCAGGGACGGCGGCGCTTACCGTGCGCACCGACGTGAGCAACGGGGGACAGACTGTGGCCAATGCGCGTGTGGTCTCGACAGTTCTCAGTCCCAGGAAAGACGCCGTGGGCAAGGCGGCCACAACGGCGGCAGCAATGCCAGTAGGAAGCGAACATACATTCGAGCAGCAGATAACGGTGAGCCAGCCGCAACTATGGTCGCTCGATGAGCGGAATATCTACACGCTGGTGACCGAGGTGCGCGTCGGCGGCGACGTGGTGGACCGCTATGAGACGCGGTTCGGGATCCGCTCTATCCGGTTCGATGCCCAGAAGGGGCTGTTCTTGAACGACGAGCCGGTGAAGGTAAAGGGCACATGCAACCACCAGGACCACGCGGGGCTGGGCGCGGCGCTGCCAGACGCAGTGCAGTACTACCGGGTGCGGAAGCTGCAGGAGATGGGATGTAACAGCCTGCGGACCTCGCACAATCCGCCGACGCCGGAACTGCTGGATGCATGCGACGAACTGGGGATGCTGGTGTTCGACGAGACGCGGATGATGTCTTCGAATCCGGAGGGCCTGGGGCAGTTTGAAAACCTCGTGCGGCGCGACCGGAACCATCCCAGCGTATTCATGTGGTCGATGGGCAACGAGGAAGGCGCGGCCAACGGTGAACGCGGCGTGCTGATACTGACCGCGATGAAGGAATTGGCCACACAGCATGACGGCACACGGCCGGTGTCGATTGCGCCCACGGGCGCGGTGGGCACCGGAGGACTGGCAGTGTGCGACGTGATCGGTTACAACTACATGGACCCGCAGGCAGAGGCGTATCACAAGGCATACCCGGGCCGGCCCGTAATCGGGACCGAAACGGTAAGCGCGGTGGGCACTCGCGGCATGTATGTGACGGATTACAGCAAGGGTTACGTGGGCTCATACGATCCCTACACAACAACGGGACGGGCATCGGCGGAGGGGTGGTGGAGCTTTTGTGATGCGCAGGAGTGGCTGGCAGGGGGCTTTGTGTGGACAGGGTTCGACTATCGCGGCGAGCCCTCGCCGAACAGCTGGCCCAATATCAGCTCGCAGTACGGGATTATCGATACGTGCGGCTTCCCAAAGGACACGTTTTACTACTACCAGTCGTGGTGGACCGGCAAGCCGGTGCTGCATCTGTTCCCGCATTGGAACTGGCCTGGGATGGAGGGCAAGGAGATTGCAGTTTGGGTGCACTCAAACCTGGACCGAGTGGAACTGCTTTTGAACGGAAAGAGTTTAGGCGCAAAGGAGATGAAGAAGGACGCGCACCTGGGGTGGAATGTGCCCTATGCGCCTGGCGCCATTGAAGCGCGCGGGTATAAGGACGGCAAGCTCGCGATGACGGTACGGCGCGAGACCACGGGCGCTCCCGCTGCGCTGGCCATCACGGTGGATCGAAACGCGATTTCGGCTGACGGCGAGGATGTAGCCATGTTTGCCGTGGAGGTCCGAGACGCGCAGGGCCGGATGGTGCCAATCACGGACAACCTGGTGACCTTTAGCGTGGCGGGAGAGGGAAGGCTGATTGGTGTAGGCAACGGCGATCCTACTGACCAGGAGTCGGATAAAGGCACATCGCGGAAAGCATTTTCCGGGTTGTGTATGGCGATTATCCAGGCCACGAAGTCGGCAGGCAGCATCACGGTAGAGGCGAGTTCGCCAGATCTAAAGTCGGCGCGAGCTACGATTGCGGCAGAGGCGGTAACCTTGCGCCCTCAGGTGGCAGTGTGGGAGCGCGAGATACCCCAGGGCCCGGGAATCACCGGACTGTGGCGGCCGGCTGAAGGCGGCGAGAACCAAATCTTTGTGCTGCGCCAGGAGGATAGCAACCTGACCGGCAGCGTGGAAGGCGCAGGCGGAAGCTGGGCCGGCGGCTACGATGCGCCGACAGCGATCGCCGACGGCAAGGTCGACGGCGACCAAGTGAAGTTCAGGGTCGGCCACAGCGCCTACACCGGACGAATCCAGGAGGATGCGCTGGAGCTTACGCAAAGTCCAGAGATGGGCCCGCACCGACCGCAGCCGGTGGCGCAGACGGCGGCACGTCCGGCGGTCGGCCCGCCGCCGGATGGATCTGATCCCTCGCGGAGCCCGCTCAGGCGCTCACCGGGACCAATGGCTGTGGTACTGCAGCGGGTGGGACGGTAGGCGCTGGACGGCCATGGCCTCGCTGCTAGAATTTCAAGTGAGCCCATGGCCGTCAGAGCCCTCTATCCCGGCACCTTCGATCCGCCCACGAACGGACATGTGGATCTGATCCAGCGCGGGTCAAAACTCTTCGATCATTTGACGGTAGCGATCCTGGTGAATCCGGTGAAAAACCCGTTGTTCACGGTGGAAGAGCGCGCGGAAATGCTGCGCGAGGTGACTGCGAACATCGGCAATGTGAGCGTAGCCACGTTCAACGGTCTGATGGTGGAGTTTGCCCGGCAGCAGGGGGCTTCGGCCGTGCTGCGCGGAATCCGCGCCATCTCCGACTACGAGCACGAGTTCCAGATGGCGCTGATGAACCGGCGGCTGGCTCCAGAGGTGGAGACGGTCTTTCTACAGCCGGCCGGACGCTATTCGTTTGTGAGTTCGCGCATGGTCAAGGAAGTCTTCAGCTTTGGCGGCGACGTGAGCGGACTGGTGCCGCCGAATGTACTGAAGCGGCTGCGGACTCGAATCAAAAACGGATCCTGACGTCCAGAACGCAGTAACCGAGCACTTCCCAAATTTGTGGATGGTGCAGTTTCCCTCTTTGCGGCCAGGTTATAGGCAGATAGATGATAAATAGAGGCTTTTGCTCAAACGGCAGGGGAACGGGCTGCGCAGTGAGAGGGGCAGCGAAAAGCAGGGCCAAAGGCAGAAATTTGCGAAATTGAAAATCCATTAAGCCTCCAATTGCCTGCGGGCAGCATAACCAGTCCGCGCAAGCTTCAAGAACGATACAGGTCTTGGATCAGGTTTCCATTGGTCTTTGTCAAAGATGCGGATTTTGCGCCAATCGGGAAATCTGCCAAAATAGGGGTATGTCCGTAACAACTCAGCAAAAACTCTTTGCCGATCGTATTGGGCGGATCGAGGTATCCGCGACCATGGCTGTGGCCGCCGAGGCAGCTAAACTGCGCGCTCAGGGCGCCAACCTGGTGGACTTCGGGGCCGGCGAGCCGCATTTTGCCACGCCGCGTCACATAAAGGATGCGGCTATTGCCGCTATCGAGGCCAACTTTACCCGCTACACGGTGGTTCCGGGCATTCCCGACGTGCGCCAAGCGATCGTCGAGCGGCACGCAACCGACTTCGGGTCGGACTACTCGATCGACGAGGCGATTTTTACCGCAGGCGGGAAACTGGCATTGTTCAACGCGATCCAGATCCTGGTGGACCATGGCGACGAGGTTATCCTGCCGGTTCCCTACTGGGTAAGCTTCAAGGACATCATCCAGTACGCGGGTGGCAAGGTGGTATATCTCGAGACCAGCGAGGCGGAGAGCTTCCGCATCACGGCGGATGCTATCGAGCATGCGATCACACCGCGCACCAAGGCCATTGTTCTCAATTCTCCGTCCAATCCGGCGGGATCGGTGGTTTCGTCCGAGGATCTGGAGCGGATTGTGCACTTGGCCCACGAGAAGGGAATCTATCTGCTTCTGGACGAGTGCTACGTGTACCTAAATTACTCGGGCAAGCCGGTTTCCGGTGGCTCGTTTACATGGGCCAAGGAGCACATGGTGATTCTGGGCTCGCTGTCGAAGACCTATTCGATGACGGGCTGGCGGGCCGGGTATGCCCTGGCCTCAAAGAAGGTGACAGCCAATCTGAGCAAGCTGCAGTCACAGTCGACCTCGAACGCGACCAGCATCGTGCAAAAAGCGGCGATTGCAGCACTGAGGAGCTCGCAGCAGTGCGTCGAGGAGTTCCGCGCCGAGTTCATCGATCTGCGTGACTACATGCTGGCCGCGCTCAAGAAGATCCCGGGGGTTACTTGCACCAAGCCGGAGGGGGCATTTTATGTATACCCGAACATCGCAGCCTACCTGGGCAAATCCGGCATCAAGAGCGCAACGGAGTTAGCAACACGGCTGCTACATGAGGCGCATGTGGTGACGGTACCAGGCGAAGCTTTTGGCACCGGCGAGCACATCCGCATCTCATACCCAGTGACCAAGCAGAACATCGACGAGGGCACGCGGCGCATAGGCGAGTTCCTCACCGGCCTGAAGTAGTTGAATCGATTGCAGAACCACAAAAGGCACCCGCATATGGGGTGCCTTTTGCTTTTGACTGCCAAAATCCAAACGACTGCGACTTCGGGAGATAGTTGAACGGACGATGCCTTACCGGCTTTCGGGTGTTCCCTGCCCTTCAATGACCGGCCCAGCGTAGGCGAGCCACTGGCTCATTGGATACAGCTGCTGGCAGGCACCACACATGGTGTTCGGAAATTGCGCGCCGCAGTGCGGGCAGACGGCGCCGGTGGCGAATGTATCGAAGTTCTGATGGCACTGGGCGCAGCGCCAGAGATCTCCCATGGGAGGCCTTGCTCCACAGCCTGGACAGGCGAAGCCTTCACGCTGCGGGCGCTTTTCATTACGCAGCATGGCCCGGGCGTTCTTAAGGCCGCTCCAGCAGTTGAGCAGCATGTATCCGGAGATGAGCACCGTCCAGGTGGAGCGCAGCCAGAGGGCAAGAATAAGGAACCCTAAAGCGCCCACGAAGCCAACCACGGTGGCGGCGGCAAGGCTGCGCGCGCGTCCGAGGCCGAACCAGAGGAGAGAGCGAAGAATCTGCCCGCCGTCGAGCGGATAGATGGGCAAGATATTGAAAGCGAAAAGGCCCACATCGATCCAGAAGATGGCCCAGACGAAGCGATAGAGATCAGGAAGCGCGATGGCCCAGGACTGCCAGGTAGCAAAGGCTGTAACAGCGCCTAGAGCGGGAAGCAGGGCAAGATTGACCAGAGGGCCGGCAGCGATGCTCCAGAGGGTTGCGCCGGGACGTGAGGGCGGGTTGACGTAGGCTACGCCCCCAAGCGGCCACAGCATAATGTGGTCGGCGGTGCCTCCGACCTGGCGGCAGGCCAGAGCATGGCCGAATTCATGCAGGAGCACAATGGCGAACAGGGCCAGATACTCCAGAACGTTCCATATCCACAGGGAATACTGGCGATTGCGGCCCTCAATCTCAATGGCGGCCACGATAAACCACGACCAGTGGAGATAGAGGTCAATTCCCGCGACGCGCGTGAGATGGATGGAACCCTGGCGAAAGCCGGACATGCCTGTTAGCTTAACTTAGTTTGGGCACGGAAGCTGTGACACGATGTGGCAGGGAAACCGGGCGCATGGGAGGATGCCGGCGTCCGAGCCGCGGGGCGCGTGTTTCTGCGCTCCTGCCACGAGGTAGAAAAAAATATCCCTCTCCCTGTGCAAAGGTTGTCTCTGTCGGGTACTATGTCTCTTCAATGTTGAACGCGATTGATTTTCGTCCTGTCATACTGGCCGGAGGCAGCGGCACACGCTTCTGGCCGCGTTCCCGGCGCGCACGCGCCAAGCAGGTTCTCGCACTCGATGGCGAGCGCTCCATGATTCAGCAGACAGTTGAGCGCCTGAAGCCGCTCACGGCGCTGGACAAAACCTGGATTATTACCAATGAGTATCTGGCTCAGGAGATAGCCGACCAGCTGCCCGGACTACCCTCGGCACAGATTGTGCAGGAGCCGGTGGCGCGCAATACGGCTCCAGCATGCGGACTGGCGGCCTTCCTGATCGAGCGACAGAATCCGAATGCGGTGTTGGGCGTTTTTCCGTCAGACCATGTGATTGGCGACGAGCCGCGCTTCCTCAAAGCGCTGCAAAAGGGCATCAGCGTGGCAGCAGCGGGAGAAAATATCGTAGTGCTGGGCATTGAGCCGTCGCGCGCCGAGACCGGCTACGGCTACATCGAGACCGGCGACCTGGCCAAGGACGATACCGCTTTGCATGTGCGCCGCTTTATAGAGAAGCCCAACCAGAACCGCGCCGAGGAGTTTGTGGCCGCGGGCAATTACTATTGGAACTCGGGCATGTTCCTCTGGACGGCGCGCACGCTGGCCAATGCAGTGCGCGAGCACCTGCCAGAGACTGCTCCGCTGCTGGAATCAATCGCGGCCGCCTGGGGAACGCCGCAGTTCGAGGAAATCTTCCGCTCGGCCTATCCGAAATGCGAAAACATCTCTGTTGACTACGCGGTTCTGGAGCCGCGGTCGGCCAAGGGTGAGCATCTATCGAATCTTTACTGCATTCCGGCTGAATTCACCTGGAACGATCTGGGCTCGTGGGCCTCACTCTACGAGTACCAGCTCGAGACGCGCATGCGGGGCGATGCCGAAGGCAACGTGGCCGATGCCGGTGGGCACATCTCCCTGGAAGCCAACGACAACTACATCTTCAGCCCGAGAAAGTTTGTGGCACTGGTTGGGGTAAAGAACCTGGTCGTTGTCGATACTGAGGATGCACTGTTGATTGCGCACCGCAGCCACTCGCAGGACGTGGGAAAGATCGTGAAAGAGCTGAGCGCCACGGGTCACTCGGAGCTGATCTGACGGAGCGGCATCGCCACGGTTTCCATGCAGGCCGCTGCAGTTGTGCGCCAAGAGACAGCAGGCATTTTTCTACCCAGAATATTTGCTGCCGATTCTATCGCTACAGGAACAGTATCCTCTGCGTCCGGTTCTGAGTGCGGGTTTCGCGGGCCGGATTGGCGAAGGCTTCGTCCAACCCGCCGATCTACACGGACGAGATGGT
>JAKCDN010000134.1 GCA_021841795.1 Acidobacteriota bacterium
CAGCATCCATTGGCACGCCGTCGTTGCCCGTGGTTGATCGCTGGCGCGAAATCCGTAGCGCGAGCGGAACCAAAGCCGGCTATAGTCCGTCCACCCTATATAGGCATAGTCGGCGTTGCACAGCACCGCGGCGAGCTCCGTCAGCTCGTCTAATCCGGGATCGGTCATGCGGTCGAAAATGCTCAGCTCCGCCCGTACGCCTGCATCCTGGCTTTCACTTGTTTGCGAACCGAGTACAGCGCACATCATTCCACGCACCCGTTTCTCAGTATCGGCGCAATTGGCAAAGTTGGCTCTTCCACAAAGTAGGCAATTGCATGCAGATGGCTTACAACCCAAGTACCCGCAAGTTTTTGGGCACCGCGGTAACTTGCAGATTACTATAGGCACGCACCGCGCGTTCCCCCTGCCAGAAGCCGCCGCCGGCGCGCTGCCTCCTGCGTCTCTCGCTGAGCCTCAAGCCCCGCAAAAGTACGGCTTCCGTCACACCCCATCCATCGCGCAACCCGGCGTATTTCCAGCCTCGCCCGCGGCCTCGCCGCCGGCTCCCGTCCGTTACTGTGCCGGCAGCTTGCAGCAGTCTCCCCCGCCCGCCGGTTCGCTGGCCCCGGCATCCAGAACCACCTTCCACGTTCCGTCCGGCTGTCTGCGCCACACCGTGATAAACCGTCCGCTGGTCAGCACCGGATTACCGTTGGCGTCCTTGCTGCGCCCTTCGTAGTGGCCCCACGTGTAGCCCATATCGCCCGAGGGCCCCATCATGGCGTCGGTCGGCGTCCAGCTAAGCTGGTAGTCCTTCGCCAGCCACGTTGCCGACTTGGCAATCGCCACCTTGCCGATCAGCGGAGCCGCTCCGTTGCCCAGCGCCACCCCGTCGCCCGCAAACCAGTCCGCAAAGCCCGCGCCACCCCGCGCCAGCACGTCCTTGGCAAAGCGGGCTTCCAGATCGAAAAGCAGCATCTTGCCCGGCGCCATCGTCGTATCGGTCAGCGGATTGGGGCTCTCCTGGCTGATCCCCGGCTCCGGAAGCTGCGCCCAGCCCGCGCCTCCACCTGCCCACATCACCCCGCACACCGCCAAAAACAAAATAAAATTCCGTATAAATCTCACCTCTTCGCCCTCCCAATGGGTCGAAATCACTCAGGCTCATCCTACATCGCACGGCGACGCCCCTGCTGTGCGATAAACCCGCCCCTCCCGCAAAGATCCGACCCGGAAACTCCCCCGAATCGATCGCGATCTCGCCGCGGCAGGCCGGGTAAGCCGGAACCAATCTCCCGCCCGCCGGCAATCTCTACCTCCGGCCTCGGACCCCATCTCCCGCGCCGGCCTCGCTTCCCGCTGCTCTGCCCCGGCAGCTCCACGCCATCTTCGCGTGCCGTCAGACCCATGATCCGCCTGAAAATTCACCGAAACTCCCCCGGCTACGCGGCGTCTAAGATTCGAGGGCAAAATTCTTCCTCAAGGTATACTTGAAGGAGGCTGTACCTCGAGGCCTGTTACCATGCTTGGCGGCGGCGTCGCCCCGTAACCTGAAGAGACGCGGTAAGTTGTTCTGATTTCGTTGGTATTTTTCGCTCCGGTGATTCACCCCGCGCCTCCCCGCTCCGGGATCGTGGAGCGTCCTGGTTCCCTTCGCCGCCCTCCCAGGCCTGTTCGCAGGCCCTGATTGACGCCCCCCGATTCGGGGGCTTTTTGACGCAGGGGCTCTCCCCTGGACGCCCGGCTTTCCAGGGAAAAGGAACAATAATGCCTACGCTGCTGGAGTCCATCAACTCTCCCGCCGATGTAAAACAGCTCAATCCCGCCCAGTTAACGGAGCTGGCACAGGAGATTCGCGATTTCCTCATCCGCACCCTGTCCAGAACCGGCGGCCATCTCGGCCCCAATCTCGGCGTGGTCGAGCTCACCCTCGCCCTCCATGCCGTCTTTGCCACGCCCGGCGACAAGATCCTCTTCGATGTCAGCCACCAGGCCTACATCCACAAGATCCTCACCGGCCGCCGCACCCGCTTTGAGACCATCCGTCAGCCCGGCGGCCTCAACGGCTTCATGCTCCGCACTGAAAGCGAGCACGACTCCTACGGCGCCGGTCACGCCGGCACCGCGCTCTCGGCCGCGCTCGGCATGGCCGTCGCGCGCGACCTCGCCGGTGGAAATGAAAACATCATTGCCGTCGCCGGCGATGCCGCCTTCACCAACGGCGTTACCTTCGAGGCCCTCAACAACATCGCCTCCCAGACCCGGCGCATGATCGTCGTCCTCAATGACAACGAGTGGTCCATCGATCGCAACGTCGGCGCCATCGCGCGCTACTTCCATCGCATCGTCACCAATGAGCACTACCAGCATCTCCACGACAAGGCCACGCACCTGGTCGAGCGCTTTGGTGGCAAAACCGCCGTCAAGGTCATGCGCCGCGCCGAAGAAGCCGCCAAAAGCATGCTCTGGCCCTCCATCCTCTTTGAGGAGTTCGGGCTCGACTACTTCGGCCCCATCGACGGTCACAACATCCCCCTCCTCATTGAGACCTTCAACTTCCTCAAAACCATCGACCACCCCGTCCTCCTCCACGTGCTCACGCAAAAGGGCCGCGGGTTCCAGCCCGCGCTCGATGGCCAGAAAAAATTCCACGGCCTCGGGCCCTACGACCCTGAAACCGGCAAAACCCCGGATGGCTCAACCACCTACGCCGAGGTCTTCGCCAAAACCCTCGCCGACCTCGCCACCAGGGACGAGCGCATCGTCGCCGTCACCGCCGCCATGCCCAACGGCACCGGGCTCGATCACTTCCGCCCCATCCATCCCCGGCGCTACTTTGACGTGGGCATCGCCGAGGAGCATGCCGTGGTCTTCGCCGCCGGCATGGCTACCCGCGGCTTCCGCCCCGTCTGCGCCATCTACTCCACGTTTCTCCAGCGCGCCTTCGATCCCGTCGTCCACGACGTCTGCCTGCAGAAGCTTCCCGTCCTCTTCTGCATGGATCGCGCCGGGCTCTCCGGCGATGACGGCCCCACCCATCACGGACTCTTCGATATCGCCTATCTCCGCGGCATTCCCGACCTCGTGCTCATGTCCCCCAGGGACGAAGACGAACTGGCCGACATGCTTAAAACCGCCTTCGAGCTTCCCGGCCCCAGCGCCATCCGCTACCCGCGCGGCGCCGTAGCCGGCGTCCCGCGCAAAGCCGAGCCGCAGGCCCTCCCCCTCGGCAAAGCCGAGATCCTCGCCGACGGCTCCGACGTCGCCATCCTCGGCCTCGGCCCCATGATCTCCCTCGCCCGCGATCTTGCCGCAACCCTCGCGCGCGAGGGCTACTCCGCCGCCCTCGTCAACCCGCGCTTCATCAAGCCCATCGATCGCGAGATGATCGAGCGCTACGCCCGCCGCGTCGCTGCCTTCGTCACCTTTGAGGACCACGTAAAAATGGGCGGCTTCGGCACCGCCGTCGTCGAGGCGCTCGACGATCTCGGCCTCTCCGTCCCCGTCGTGCGCATCGGCTGGCCCGACCAGTTCATCGAGCACGGCAAAGTCGAAGACCTCCGCGCCCGCTACGGCGTCTCGGTTGAGGCCGCCCACGCGCAGTTGGCGCCGTTGCTCGCAGGCCGCCGCCGCGCCTCGCTCGTCGCCAGTTGACCGTCCCGCAAAACCACCTTGCGCCGGTGTGGTCCGCCGGAGCGCCCCAACCCTGCGCCTGCCCGCCCGACCCGGCGGACAGGCCGCTGCGGCTTGCTTGGGCTCTGTCCCGCCCCCTGCCGCCGCTCGCCCTGCACGCAGGCCCCATGTGCGACAATCCACATCAGAACCATTTTGCGATGCGCATTGTTCGGCCACTTTTTGCCCTGATCTCCACGTTGGCTCTTTTCTCCGTCGCGGCCCACTCGCAAGCCGAGCCCGCGCCCCCGTTGGTCCTCACCGGCGGCACCGTCGTTGACGTCTCCGACTGGGGCCATTCCGCGCACGACATCCCTGACGCCGTCGTCGTGATCCAGGGCAGCACCATCCTGGAGGTTGGCCTTTCCGATCAGGTTCCCGTGCCCAAAGGCGCGCGCATCATCGACTGCACCGGGAAATTCCTCATTCCAGGCCTCATCGACGGATATGCCGGCATGAACTCCCAGGCCCAGGCCAATGCCAATCTCTACATGGGCGTCACCACCGTCGTCGCGCGCGCCGACTACCAGCACGGTTTCATCGACACCGGAGCCCATCCTTCCCCCCACATCTACCCCATTGACACCATCGGCGTCACCGACGACTGGAGCCTCCTCGCGCGTCAGCCCGAGTGGGTCTCCAGGCTGCGCGAAGGCCCGCACCCCATCGAGCTCAGCCCCCAGGACACCGCGCGCCAGATGGCCGACACCGCGCGCCTCGGCACCCGCGTCCTGCTGCTCACACCGCGCCTCACCGCCGCAAACTCACAGTGGATCATCTCCCGCGCCCACGAGCTCGGTCTCGTCACCTACGGCATCTTCGCCGCCACCCCCTACCGCGTCGGCGTCGACGCCGGCGTCGATGCCCTGCCGCGCATGGACCGCTACGTCCTCGGCGTCATTCCCGACGAGCTCCAGCGGCCGCTCGCCGACGATCCCGACGGCTCCGCCACCGTCACCGCCTACGATTACGCCGAGCACGTCTCCCCTACGGATCTGCGCCTGCGCAGTTACGCGCGCTTCCTCGCCTCCCACCGCACCGCGCTCGTCCCCGCCTTCAGCCTCTATTACGTCAACCTTCCCGACCATCGCAATCTCTGGAAAGAGCCCGCCGCGGCCCTCCTCGATCCCGCGCGCATGGATCACGCCACCGAGCCCGCTACCGGCGACATGAACTACCCCATCTCCTCCTGGGCCCATCACCTTCCCGCCGCCGCGCAGCGCTGGATGCAGGCTGATTTGCAGAAAAAAGCCGCCCAGACCTCGCAGCGCCTCTGGAGAATCAACGCCGCCATCTTCGCGGATCTCCCCCACTACCTGGCCGGATCGGGCGCTGACGCCATGGGCACCATGCCCGGCATCTCCCTGCACACCGAGCTGGAGCTTCTCGTCCGCCTCGGGCTCTCGCCGCGCGAAGCCCTTGCCGCCGCGACCAACAACTACGCGCTGCAGTTCGGATGGAGCGAGCTCGGGCTCATCGCCGCGGGCCGCCGCGCCGACATTCTCGTCCTCGACTCCGACCCCACCGCCAATATCTGGAATGCCCGCCGCATCTCCACCCTCATCCTCGACGGCGAGCCCATTGACCGCGACCCGCTTCTCCATCTCAAAAAGTAAAGACGATCTCCGCCCGCCATCCCCCGGATTCGCTCCCTCTACTTCGCCTCCGCGTTCGTCTTTTCCGCGTCCGCAATCGCATCCCGCGCCCACGTCGAGTAAACAAACTGCGCCTTCTCCTGCTCCCACTCCGACGGCGGCAGCACGCTCAGTTGCTCCGGCGTCATCCGCGGCACATTCACGTCGATCGCCACCAGGCCGGCATCCCGGTCCTCGCGCTGCGCGCTGCGGTTGAACGGCACTCCCGCCTTCGCCGCCCAGTCCCCGATCCGGATCGTCGGCAGGTCCGCAATCTCGCTGCGCTTCCAGTTGGCAAAATGCAGATTCGCCGCCAGCCACTGCGCCGCCACCTTCGTCACCCACGCCGGCCGGTGGCTGGCGCCGGGATCGAAGTAGGTCGTGAACACATTCCTCTCCGACCCGTTTATGGCGATTGTGCGCCGCCGCAGATCCGCAAAGAACTCCGGTCCGTGTTGCGGAATGGCGACCACGGTATCGCTGGTCCCGTTGATGATGAAAGTCGGGCCGCGCTTCGCCTGCAGCGCAAACAGCACCGCCGGACGGTCTCCCAGAAACTCCAGCGCATGATAGGGGCCCGCCTGGCACATCACCGCGTGGCTTGAATCCCAATATCCCCCCGGCCCGTCCAGATCCCCGCCTCCCGTCAACAGCACCGCGTGAATCCGATCGTCCACCGCCCCCGCGATCGACACCACGAACGATCCCATCGAAAATCCCATCACCCCGATCCGTTTTGCATCCACCTCGGGCCGGCTGCGCAAATACGAAACCGCCTGCATCACGTCCGTCACCATCTGTCCGCCCATCCGCTGCGGCACCCCCGGCACGTTGATCGGCTTGTCGTGTTCGCCCGTCGCATCCTTGTGGTCGTCGTTGCGCTCGCCCTCGCCAATCGGGTCGTACGTCAGCACCATCGCCCCCGCGCGCGCATATTCAACCCCCGTGTAATACGAGTACCAGCTCGTCTTATCGGCGCCGTGGCCGTTCACCACCACGATGCCCGGAATCTTCCCGTGTATCTTGGCCGGCCGATACACAATCGCCGGCACGCGCAGTCCGTACTCGGTCGCGTATGTCACGCGCTCCGCCATCACCCCCGGCTCCACCTCGAAGCTGCCGTAGCTCTTGGTGTCCAGCGCCGGCAGCGGCTCCGGGACAAACAACGCCGCGCGAATCTTCTCCCGCAACTCACGCGCCTGCGTGTTGCTCATCTGCGCCGGCAGCGCCCCTGCCGTCAGCGCCAGCAGCAAAGCTCCCGCGGCCGGCCTCCAGCTCTGCTTCGCCACCAGGCCACACTTCAGATTCATGTTGATCTCCCCTGCCCTGCCATAGTACAAGCAACCTTCGGACGCATTCAAAGTCCGCGCCAATAAAGGCTCACTCAAAATGGGATTCCTCATGACGCAACCTGCCGCACCCCGCGCCCCGCGCCGCAACTCACGACGCCTTTCCGCCATCGTTCTTCTCGCCGCCTTCGCCGCCTGCGGAGCCTGCGCCCGCGCCGCGCGCGTCTGCGACGCTGCCGCCTACGGAGCCAGAGCCGATGGCGTCACCAGCAACACCCGCGCCATTCAGTCCGCCATCGACGACTGCGCGGCCAAAGGCGGCGGCATCGTCCGCCTCGCCTCGGGAACCTTTCTCTCCGGGCCCATCGTGCTCAAAAGCCGCATCACCCTGGAACTGGGCCCCGACGCCACGCTCCTCGGCAGCCGCAACAAGGCCGATTATCCCGTGGTCGAGGAGCTGCGCGAACCCGCCCTCCAGGCTCTCGTCAGCGCCGCCCATGCCGACCACATCGTCATCCGCGGCGGCGGCGTCATTGACGGCAACGGCAAACCCTGGTGGGATGCCGTCTATGCCCATCGCGCAGGAAAAAACTTTGCCCCCTCGATGCGCCCCCGCCTCGTCTTCTTCGACCACTGCCGCCACATCCTCATGCAGAACGTGACCATCCAGAACTCCGCCTCGTGGCAGGTCGTGCCCTATTACTCTGATGATGTCGTCATCCGCAACGGCAAAATCCTTGCCCCCGCCCGCTCTCCCAACACCGACGGCATCGACCCCTTCTCATCCACCCACGTCAGAATCTCGCACATGACCATCGATGTCGGCGACGACAACATCGCCATCAAGTCCGGTCAGCCCGGCTCGCCCGGACCCGACTCCCCATCCACCGACATCACCATCACCGACTGCATCTTCCTCCACGGCCACGGCATGTCCATGGGCAGTGAAATCGCCGGCGGCGTTCAGCGCGTGCGCGCGCGCCGCATTCAATTCAAAAACACCGGCAATGGCGTGCGCATTAAGTCCGGCCGCGATCGCGGCGCCGATATCGGCAACTTCGACTTCCGCGACCTCACCATGGAAAACGTCGGCTCCCCCCTTCAGATCACCGAGTATTACCCCCGCATTCCCAAGCACGACACCGCCCAGCCCGTCACCCGCCTCACGCCTCATTTTCACGACATCCGCATCGTCAATCTCAAAGCCACCGGCGCGAAAGAAGCGGGAGTCATCCTCGGCCTTCCTGAAAGTCCTGTCGTCAACCTCTCGCTCAATCGCGTATCGATCGCCGCGCAAAAGGGCCTCACCATCAGCAACGCCACCGTCACGGCGCACGATCTCTCCGTCACCGCCGCCGCCATCCACTCG
>JAKCDN010000135.1 GCA_021841795.1 Acidobacteriota bacterium
CCGTGCGCGCACGCTGGCGGTGCGAGGCATGGCAAAGCTCTTCGAGGCGGTTGACACAATCGTTACCCCTTCGACCGACGCGCAGTTGATTGCAACCAATCTGACGGGAAACCCGGCGGTGATTGTACCGAACGGACTGCGCGGCGCCGATGCGCCCGCGCCGCCGGTGATCGACGACGGCAATCACGACGATATTGGCGGGCCGGGTACGCCGGTTTCGCTGACCTTTCTCGGCGGGCTTTATGGAGAGGCGAAGGTGGCCGCACTGGCGCGGGCGTACCAGAAAGCGACGGGATTCGAGAAGCTCCATCCGCAACTGGGTTGAGGCGGCGAGTGCAGAGCGCACGATCGCGTCGCGGCAGTCCTGCGCAGGATCGATGCACGTGTGTTTGCATGCTGCCAGACGTGTAGCATCGAAACATGCCGTTGGTTGAGGTCGATTCGGTTTCGAAGATCTACGCGCGCCGCGCGGGTCTGCGCACTTCAGAGCAAGCCGTAGTCGATCATGTTTCGCTCACGATTGGAGCAGGCGAGACGCTGGGGCTGGTCGGGGAGTCGGGTTCGGGCAAGACAACGGTAGCACGCATGATTCTTGGCCTGACAAGGCCCAGCACGGGAAGCGTACGCGTCGCGGGCGTGGAAGTGACGCAGGCCTCCAGTACGGAGATGCGGCGATTGCGCCGTCAGATGCAGCCGGTGTTTCAAGATCCCTATGCCGCGCTGAATCCGCGGATGAACATACTCCAGATTGTGAGCGAGCCGCTGGTGATACACGGATCGCACCCTGAGCCCGATCGGGACCACGATCCGACGGCAAAGACACAGGGGCTGCAGGGGTGGGGCGCCCGCTTCAAGACACGGCGCGCCGCGCTACGCATGAAAGCTGCGGAACTGCTACGCGAGGTCGGTCTGGATGAGTCGGCTCTTGGGCGCTATCCACATGAGTTTTCCGGCGGGCAGCGGCAGAGAATCAACATTGCGCGCGCGCTGGCGCTCAGACCGCGGCTGCTGGTGCTGGACGAGCCGGTTTCGGCGCTGGATGTAAGCGTAGGCGCGCAGATTGTGAACCTTCTGCGCGATTTGCAGCGCGAGCACGGGCTTACTTATCTATTTATCTCCCATTCCATGCCGCTGGTGCGCTACCTGAGCACGCGAATCGCGGTAATGGAGAAGGGCCGTCTGGTGGAGACGGGAGAAACCGAGGAACTTTGCGCGCGACCGCGCGAGGCCTACACGCAACAGTTGATTGCAGCTACGCCGGAGCTGGGCTCCGGCGTGGCCTGAAGAAGTCAGTTCGCCTTTGGCTGCGCGATGGCCGGAGCAGTCGTCGCCGGCTGCGCGGATGTCCCAGGATGCTGCGGCGTGGCCGCATGGGGAGCGGGAGCCGGCAACTGCTGCGGCGTGGGCATGGCGGTGATATCGACAAGCTCGACATCGAAGATGAGGTCGGACTTGGAGGGAATGCCGGGAAAATCGGGCGCACCAGGAAAGCGCGAGGGCCGCGCAGGAAGATCGCGGCTGCCATAGGCCAACTGCCATGGGATGAAGATGCGGCGTTTGCCGCCGACTCTCATTCCGGCAAGGCCGAAATCGAAGCCAGGAATGACCGCGCCGATGCCCTGGGGAAACGCCATGGGCTGCGGATCGCCGAACCTGGGTTTGCCGTCGGGGCCGAGTACCGGCTTGCCGTCTTTGCCGATGACCGGCGGCCGTCGATCCACCGACGAGTCGAACTTGACGCCATCGGCAGCGCGCCAACCGGTGTAGTTGAGATGCCAGAGCTTGCCGGGCTCACCCACAGCGCCCGTCCCGACCTTGATGTCCTCATAGCGCACGGCGATGGGAGCAACTTTGACAGGGCCGTGCACGACTCGTGGAATGCCAGGCGGCAGCCTGACCCAAGGCTCGGCTGAAACGGTGGACGTGGATTGGGCGGCTTTGGGCGCGGCGCCGGGAGCCGCTGACCTGGCGGTCGATGGCTTGGAAGCGCCTTGCGCCATGGCAGCCGCCGCTGTGAGGGCAAGAAGCAGAAGAGCGAGACGACTCATATCGAATCCATACTCCGACGGGGTTTCATTGGGGAGTGTATCAGGCGGAGCGGACACGATCCGAGCGCTTCAGCCAATCAGCATCCCCGCCAGCAGCGCGGTGCGGGGCGCAAGATGCTCGATCAGGATGGATTCGTGCCGCGCGTGCGCGCCCTCGCCCACCGCGCCCATGCCGTCAAGGGTGGGAATGCCGAGAGCGGCGGTGAAGTTGCCGTCCGATCCGCCGCCGCTCAAGGCCTCGTCGAGCGCAAAGCCAAGCTCGCCGGCGAGACATTGCGCCTTTCGGAAAAGCCGCTCACCGCGCCGGCTGCGCTCCATGGGCGGTCGATTGATGCCGCCCGTGACGGTAAGCGTGCAGCGGCGATCACGCGGCCGAAGCGCCGCGAATTTGCGCGTGATCCGGGACCCGTCACTGCGGCGCGGAATGCGAACATCGATCTCCGCCCAGGCTTCGGCGGGAATCACGTTGCTCTTAGTGCCGCCGGCGGCTACGCCAACGCTCACGGTAAGACCACGCTTCAGATCGGTCCAGTTGCTTACGGTTTCAATCGTGCGCGCCAGCTCGCGAAGCGCATTTGCACCCTGCCCAAAGTCCACGCCTGCGTGAGCAGCAACACCCTTTACGTGAATGGACCAATCACCCGTGCCCTTGCGCGCAGTTTTGTAGGCGAGGCCTTGCGCAGGCTCGACTACGTAGACGGACGCGCACTCCCGCGCGAGAGCTTCCGTAATCTCCCGCGAGACGGGGCTACCAATCTCCTCGTCAGTGTTCAGCAGCAGGACGATTTCGCGGCGTAACAGGTCGGCTTCAATAAGGAGCTCGAGAGCGGTTGCCGCCATGGCAACGCCGGCCTTCATGTCGAGCGCGCCAGGGCCCCAGAGACGTCCTTCGCCAACTCGGAAGGGCATCTCTGCAAGCGTGCCCACAGGCCAGACGGTATCGAGATGACCAAGAATGAGAATGGGCTTTGCCTGCTCGCGCGCCTTCTTTGACTTTGGAAGGGATCGAACTTCGAGAATGTTGCCATGAAGCGGCTGGCGGTGAAGCTTGATGCGACAGCCCAACTCTTTGAAGTGCGCCGCCGCAAGGGCCACGCATCGATCAACGGCCGATTTTGTGTCGGAAGGCGACTCTAGCTCAACAAGTCTGCGCGTCAAGTCGAGCAGAGATTGCTCCTTGCGCCGCGCTCCAGCCAGCAGGGCGCGCATGGGGAATGCTGATTCGGCAGCGGTTGACATGCTGACTCCTCTCCGCCGGGATGGCAAGGTCACCTGGCAGAAGACTCTCTGATTCTACGACACTTAAGAAGTCAACCCGCAGAGCCAAAAAGGGGGGTTCCGAATGAGGCGCAGATGGTCATAGTGTGGCAAAATTGCCACAGGACAGGATTCCGCGATCGCGTCTAATCTGTACATCGGACAGCTTTTGCTGGATACAGGAGTTGCTGTTTGGGCCAACCGGCGCACATGGAACAGACGCTTGCGGCACCGCTCGAATTCTCGGGCATAGGACTGCATTCGGGAGCTCCTGTCACCATGCGCCTGCTTCCAGCCCCGGCCGGCTCCGGCATCGTTTTTCGGCGCACCGATCTCGATAACTTTGAGATTGCGGCCACGGGACGCAACGTGGCCAAAGTCAGCTACGCCACCAGCCTCATGCGCCAGGGCGTGCTCATCTCCACAACCGAACATCTGCTCTCGGCCTTCATTGGCTCGGGACTGGACAATGCGATTGTCGAGATCGATAACCTGGAGCTGCCGATTCTCGACGGCAGCGCGCTGCCGTATGTGGAAGCCTTTCAGCGCGCGGGGATCCGCGAGCAGCGGCGCCGGCGCGAGGTGCTGCGCATTCTGCAGCCCGTCGAGGTGCGCGAGGGCGAAAAGTTTATCGGCGTCTATCCGGGCTCGGGCTACCGCATCGAGTACACCATCGACTTTCCCGCGCCCATCGGCCGGCAGAAGACCCGCGTGGATCTCGCCGCCGAGACCTATGGCACCGAGATTGCGCCGGCGCGCACCTTCGGCTACAAGTCCGACGAGAAAAAGCTGCGGGACATGGGACTGATCCGCGGCGCCGGTCCGGAAAATGCAATCGTGCTGGGCGCCAGCGGACCGGAAAACGGCCCCTTGCGCTTCCCCGATGAATACGTTCGACACAAGGTGCTCGATCTGGTTGGCGATCTCGCGCTCGCAGGCCGCCGCCTTGAAGGCCACGTGGTCGCCATGCGCGCCGGCCATGCCATGCACACGGCTCTCGTATCCCGGCTATTGAAGGACCGCGCGGCCTGGGAACTGGCACACGTACCGGTGGCGTCGGCGGCGCCGGCGAGCGAGGCCAGGTCCGAAGCCGGTTCCGGTTTGGGACACGCGGCCATGGCAGGCGCGTAAGATCTCACGCACGCCGGTAACGGCCTCAGAATCTAGCTTGGCGTGGCGGAAGATGGTTGCCCATCGGCAGGCGTCAGCCCACGCACTCCACCGCAACTGCCGTCGCTTCGCCGCCGCCAATACAGAGTGCGGCCATGCCGCGGCGGAGACCATACTTCCTGAGCGCGGCAAGCAGCGTGACCAGAATGCGCGCGCCCGAAGCGCCGATGGGATGGCCAAGCGCGCAGGCGCCACCATGCACATTCACCTTTTCATGGGGCAGCTCAAGATCGCGCATCGCGGCCATGGCGACCACGGCGAAGGCCTCGTTAATCTCGAATAGATCCACCTCGGCGAGGGACCATCGTGCGCGCTCGGCGAGCAGGCGCAGAGCGCCGATGGGCGCGACGGGAAAGAGCGCCGGCCGATTGGCAAAACTCGCGTGCGCGACGATCGTGGCCAGCGGAGCGAGTCCGCGGCGCTCCGCTTCAGACCGTGGCAGCAGTACGAGCGCCGCGGCGCCGTCGGAGATGGCGCTCGAGTTTGCCGCTGTGACCGTACCGCCCTCGCGAAACGCCGGCTTCAGATACGAGATCTTTTCCGGCGTGGCCTTTTGCGGCAGTTCGTCGCGCGCGATCTCGCGCTCGCTTTTTCCGGCCTTTACCGTGAGCGGCGCGATCTCAGCGGCAAAGCTCCCGTCGGCCGCGGCCTTTTGCGCGCGCGTGAGCGATGCCAGAGCGTAGGCATCCTGCGCATCGCGGGTAAAGCCGTAGCTCTGCGCGCAGTCCTCGGCAAAACTTCCCATCAGGCGGCCTTTGTCAAATGCATCCTCAAGTCCATCGAGAAACATGTGATCGAGCACGCGGCCATGCCCCATCCGGTAGCCCGCGCGCGCGCGGTCCAGGAGATAGGGCGCATTCGTCATGCTCTCCATGCCGCCGGCTACGGCAATGCGGGCACTGCCAGCAAGCAGCTGATCGTGCGCGAGCATCACGGCCTTCATGCCGGAGCCGCACATTTTATTCACCGTGGTAGCGCCGGCAGAGAGCGGAAATCCGGCGCCGAAAGCAGCCTGGCGGGCAGGCGCCTGTCCCTGCCCCGCAGGCAGCACGCAGCCCAGGAGAACCTCGTCAACGGCATCGGCGGGAAGCTGCGAACGCTGCAGCGCAGCGCGCAGCGCGGCGGCGCCCAGCTCCGGCGCGGCAAGCGACTGAAGTTCGCCCTGGAACGCGCCAATGGCCGTGCGCGCGGCGCCGGCAATGACGATTGAATCGGAAGCAGACATGGCAGATCCTTCAATGGCGTTGTGACGCGGACGGAGCTTCATCGCGGCGCCATGCGCAGCGCGCCGTCGAGACGAATGATTTCTCCGTTGAGCATCGGGTTCTCAATAATGTGACGGACGAGAGCGGCAAACTCGGCAGGTTGCCCCAGACGCTGCGGAAACGGCACGCTTTTAGCGAGCGAATCCTGCACCTCCTGCGTAAAACCCGCCATCATGGGTGTGGCAAAAATACCCGGGGCGATGGTGACCACGCGAATCCCGTGGCGCGCCAACTCACGCGCAACCGGCAGAGTAAGCGCGGCGACTCCGCCCTTCGAGGCTGCGTAAGCCGCCTGTCCGATCTGGCCATCGAACGCCGCAATCGACGCCGTGTTGACGATGACACCGCGCTCGCCATCCGCTGCCGGCGCTTCCCTGGCGATGGCCGCGGCGGCGAGGCGGATCATGTTGAAAGTGCCGACAAGATTGATGTTGATGGCCCGGGCGAAGCTTTCAAGCCGGTGCGGCCCGTCGCGGCCGATCACTTTTTCAGAGGGCGCGACGCCTGCGCAGTTCACCAGTCCGTGCAGATGTCCGAAGACGGAGAGCGCAAGATCGATTGCGGCCCCGGCATCGGCTTCGCTGGTAACGTCAGTGCATGCGAAGCGCACCGCGTTACCGACTTCGGCGGCAAGAGTCTCGCCTGCTCTGCCGTCAAGATCCGCAATCACAACCGAGCCGCCTTGCGCCGCAATGAGCCGCGCCGTGGCCGCACCCAGCCCCGATGCGCCGCCTGTAACGACAAATACGTGACCTTCGATCTGCATGGCAACCTCGATTGCGCACCGTGCGCCGTCCAATCACGCAGCATATCATTTTGCATGGCGGTGTGTGATGATACGGAGCGGACGGGAGGAAAACGGCGGTGAGTATTGAATCGGCCGGAGCGCCGGTAACGCAACTGAGTGAAGACGAGAAGATGTTCGCCGATGCGGTGCGCGCCTTTGCGCGCGACGAAGTGGCGCCGCTGGCGCGCCGCATGGACGAGGAGCAGCGCATGGACGCAGCCCTCATTGAAAAGATGTTCGCGCTGGGGCTGATGGGAATTGAAATTCCGGAGACCTACGGCGGCAGCGGCGGCTCGTTCTTCGACGCGGTGCTCGCGGTGGAGCTGCTCTCGGCAGTCGATCCGGCGGTGGCGCTCATTGTGGATGTGCATAACACGCTGGTGGCGAGCTCCATCATGCGATGGGGAAGCGAGGAGCAAAGGCGCAGTTACCTGCCGCGGCTGGCGGCAGACACGGTGGGGGCTTACGCGCTGAGCGAAGCGGGATCAGGCTCCGACGCTTTCGCGCTGGAGACACGCGCGGAGAAGCGGGGCAACGACTACCTGCTCACCGGACGCAAGCTCTGGATCAGCAACGCGAAAGAAGCCGGGCTCTTTGTCGTTTTCGCCACCGTTGATGCCGACGCGGGCTACAAAGGCATTACAGCATTCCTGGTGGAAAAGGGCGCCGCCGGGTTGACCGTGGGCCGCAAGGAAGACAAGCTCGGCATTCGCGCCTCGAGCACCTGCGAATTGATCCTTGAAGAGTGCGTGGCGCCTGCGTCGCGGGTGCTGGGCGCCGTCGGGCAGGGATACAAGGTGGCAATCGAGACGTTGAACGAAGGCCGCATCGGCATTGGAGCGCAGATGCTGGGCTTGGCCGAAGGCGCGTGGAGCCACGCCGTAAAGCACGCCAGGGAGCGTAGGCAGTTCGGCAAAGCGCTGGTGGAGTTCCAGGCCATGCAGTTTCAGCTAGCGGAGCTGGCCACGGAGATTGAGGCGGCGCGGCTGATGGTTTACAACGCAGCACGGCTGAAAGATGCGCGGTGCGAGTTCCGCAAGGAAGCCGCGATGGCCAAGTACATTGCATCGCAGACCGCGGAGCGCGTGGCCAGCCGGGCCGTGGAGGTGCTGGGCGGGTCAGGGTTCGTCAAGGACTCGCCCGTTGAAAAGTTCTATCGCGACGCCAAGATTGGAAGCATTTACGAAGGCACTTCGTTTATGCAACTGACGGCGATTGCAAAGATCGTCCTTTAAAGAGTGGAGAGCCTGCGCGTTGTCCGCCGTTCTGATTGCGCGCATCTCTGCGCTCAGCGAGAAGAAACGCCTACGCTCCAGAACGCGATGGGCTCCAGTCGCTTTCCGAACGGAAATGGCGAAGGAAGAATCCGCAGCGGTTGGGCGCTCGATCGCCGCGGGAAAATCCCGGA